>CAMEWU010000005.1 GCA_945946715.1 uncultured Clostridium sp.
GAAGAATCCTCATAATAATCAAAAGAAAATAGCCGTAATCAATGATATTTCCGGTTTCGGACGTTGCTCTATTACAGTTGCATTGCCAATTATTTCTCATATGAAATTACAATGTTGTCCTTTACCAACGTCTATCTTTTCTAATCATACAGGATATGAACATTATTTTTTTGATGATTATACCCAGAAAATGCGGGAATATATTGAAAATTGGAAGCTGTTAGGGTTGGAATTTGAAGGTATTGCTACCGGTTTTCTTGGTTCAAAGGAACAGATTGAGATTGTGGAAGAATTTATTCGCGAATTTCGTACAGAACGAACAAAAGTAATTATTGATCCGGTTATGGGAGATAATGGGGTACTTTATCCTACCTACACAGAAGAAATGAGAAGGGAAATGAGAAAATTAGTATCTTATGCAGATATTTTGACACCTAATCTGACAGAATGCTGTTTCCTGACAGATACACCATACCGGGAATCCGGTTGGAGCCGGAAAGAATTATTTGAAATGGCAGAGAAATTAAGTGGTGTAGGAGCAGATAAAATTGTAATTTCGGGAATTTTCATGGGTGAATATCTGGGAAATGTAGTATATGAAACTAATGGAACAAAAAAAATTATACGTAGCAAACGAATTGCACAGGAACGAGCAGGTACTGGTGATATCTTTTCTTCGATTATAGCAGCGGATTGTGTGAATCAAGTGGATTTTACAGAATCTGTGAAAAAGGCTGTAAAATTTATAAAGGATTGCATGGTCATCACCAGTAAGCGGGAAATTCCTTCAGAAGATGGCGTTTGTTTTGAAGAAATTCTATATCGATTATAACAGATGGAAAGAAATGGAAAAAAATGTTGCACAAACATTGTCAATATGTTACAATTCTGTTACGCGTCATTAAGAGTGTATTAATACGTGAAGAATAATAGGTGGCATAGAAGTATGAAGATTTCATTTCGAACTCAAATAGCAACCGGTGTCTTGTTGACTGTTACCGGCGTTTTAGTAGGAATTTCTACTTATGTAGATACGCATAGAGTGCTGGCAGTTGAGGGAGTGATTCCGGTTGAAATGAATCAATCTCTGACAACAGTAGAAGAGGATATGGTAGCAAGAGCAGAAGCACAGGAAGTAGCGACTGTAATTGATAGAATTGATAATGTTTCACTGGCTAGTTACTATGAAATTCAAGAAGCTCGTTCATTATATGACCATGCATCCAATGATGCCAGAATGTATATTGATGAGCAACAGCTGGTTGAAGCAGAACAGACATATGCTGAATTGGAACAAGAGAGGGAACTATTATTTGCTGAAGCACAGGAATCAGGAGATTTAAATGGTATGTTAGATTATGCACCTTGCAATGTGCAGTATTCAGAGGATGACTATTTGAATACGCTGGTGCAGGAACTGATTCAGAAAGCTGCAACAGATGATATGAGCCGTAGCCAGCAGTTAAGAGCTTGTTATTGTTATATGGTAGAACATTACGATTATGCATATAATTATAATTACAGTTATGGAAATGCTCCTAAATCAGTTGCATGGGCAACTGCCTTATTGAGAGATGGTTATGGGGCCTGTAACAACTGGTCATCCGCATTTATGTATGTTGCCAGAGCATTAGGTTATGACTGCGATTTGTGTTATGGTAGTACGGCTTCTTCCCGTGGAGGTAGTGTAGAACATTATTGGACTGTCATTTCTATGGGAGAAGGAGAATATATCTTTGATCCTCAAGTTGAACGGGATATGACAAGGCGTTCCGGTGTTGTAGGATATAAGCGTTTTGGTATCACAGGTTCTGTAGCGGATGCAAAATATTACTTTCTTAAGATTGTGAACTAATAGGAAATAGTATATGATTAGGATGGAATGTAACAATTCCATCTTTCTTTTATATGGAGGACAAAAATGGCAAATCATGAAAAAGAGATAAGTGTTGCAGAACGCCAAATCTATATTTTATCATTATTATCTCAGAATCCATTTGGATATACTGCAGATGAAATAGTAGAAAAACTGAAAAAGTGGGATGTAGTCCTGACGAAGCGAACAATTAACCGAGATATTGATGAGTTATCTATGAGTTATGCAATTGAAGAGGAAGAAAGAAATGGGAAAACGTATTTTCTGGCACGGAAGTTCAGTATGTCAAATGTTGATCTTACCATGCGGGACTTAATGGCCATTTCGTTCATGCAGCAGTTGGTCCAACAGTATGATCATACAATCATGGGAGCGGCAGCAGAAGAAATGCTTCGCAAAATTGTGGCAAATACCGGAAATTTAAATCAAAAGCATCTGGCAGAACTGGAACAATCCATACGGATTATTGACCGAAATGAGTGGAAGAATCAGGATGTAAATCCGGAAATAGAACAATTGATTACTGCGGCTATAGAAAAGCAATACAAGATTGAAATTCAATATCACAGTTGGAATTCGGATGAAACAACTACAAGGGTCATCCATCCTTACTGTATAACGTTAATCGATCAATATCTTTGTGTAGAGGGATATTGTGAATTGCGAAAGGAACTGCGTACCTTCCGATTATCACGAATTCATAAAGTAACGGTATTAAAAGATTCCTTTGAAATTCCTAAAGAATATCAAAAACAGGAATCAGAGAATAAATTCATTTATCTGGGAGGAAAATATACAGAGCTGTTAGTTATCCAGTTTGATGCAGAAACCGGGCGATATGTAAAAGAATATGAAGCACACCGGGCAGATCGTTTGACAGAAAATGAAGAAGGAGTTTTATTCGAAAAGCAGACAGCAGTTACATCCGAAGTGGTCCGATGGATTTTGAAATTTGGTGCAGGAGCTAAGGTATTACAGCCCCAGTCATTAGTCCGACAAATGCGGCTAGAGGCAGAAAGAATGAAGGAATTATATAGTATTTAAAAAGAAAAAAGACTTGTGAAATTCACAAGTCTTTTACTGGGATAGCAGGATTCGAACCTACAGATGCTGGAATCAGAATCCAGTGCCTTACCATTTGGCGATATCCCATCACTCACAACAATGGCTATTATACATGATGAGTTAAAATAATGCAAGCTATTTTTAAAAAAAATTCGGAGTTTTTTGTTAAGCTATTAAAACAGTAATAAATAAAAATATTAAGAATCTTTAAAGTTTGAAAATTAAAATGACAAATATAACGCTTTCCTGTATAATAGTACAGATGTAAAGGAGGAACTACACATGAGCAGATTGATTTATATTATTCCCTGGGCTATTTGTGATACAGAGAATCTGTATGTAAAACGGATAGAGCAAAAAGAAAATCTGTTGCCAAAGGCAAAGGATGAATATGATGACTGGACTGTTCAGATGGTTGTTCCCAGTCCGGATCGACGCAGTAAGGATGTTTATATCGTATTAGATGTGTATCGGGGATATGATTTTAAGAGAAGGGACCGGGAGGTTTCCATTATAGATGTAACAAATTCAGTGTCACGTCTTCAGGAGCTTGGGTATGAAGTGGCAGATGAAACGGATCGGACATTTATCCGCCAGAAGATTTTAAAGTGGGATAAGCCGGTAAAAAGAACGGCGGCAAAGAGCAAAACCACAAAAACTGTAGTAAGAAGCAGAAAGAAACAGAAACAAGAATAAACTAGGAGTGGTAAGAATGTATGAAATATCCGTACGGGTACGGTTTAGTGATATTGGGAAAAATAATAAGCTTCGGCTATATGAACTACCCAAGTATTTCCAGGATTCCAGTATTGAGCATTCGGAGTCTTTGGAAGTAGGAATTCCTTATTTAGTACCAAGAAATCTGGCCTGGCTTTTGACTTCCTGGCAGATTGAAATTTATCGTTTGCCGGAATATGATGAAAAATTGACGATTCAGACATGGCCTTTTGATTTTAAAGGGGCATTTGGATATCGAAACTATGTGATGCGGGCAGAAGATGGAACAGTATTGGTAAAAGCATATGCAATTTGGCTGCATACAGATATAGTAGAAATGAAACCGGTTAAAACGTCGGAAGAAGAAGTAGAACGATATGGATTTGAACCAAAACTGGATATGGAATATTTGCCTAGAAAGATTCAACTGCCCAATGATATGCAGGAGGTAGAACGTATAAAAGTACAACGTCATTATGCAGATATGTATCAACACTTAAATAATGCACTATATGTAGATATCGCCTCTGACTATATACCGGAGCAAAAGGATGTTCAGCAGCTTCGAGTCGATTATCGAAAACAAATGAAAGTTGGAGATATTATGGTAATAAAACGGGGCTGGGAAGGCAATCATTGTTATGTTGCTTTTTATGATGAAACTGACGAAATGCATGTAAGTACAGAATTTATGTTGAAAGAATAGAGGAATAGAAACCATTAAAATAATGGCATAAAATCTGAGTGCCAGGAAGGGAATTAGAATGATTGAAGTAGGAAAATGGCAGACCTTGAAGTTGCTTCGAAATAAAGAATTCGGTGTATATCTGGGAGAAGACGAAAGAAGCGAAGAGTCCGTATTGTTGCCTAGAAAGCAGGTGCCTCAAGATTTGAAGATAGGAGATGAATTGACGGTATTTATTTATCGGGATTCACAGGACAGAAAAATAGCAACGCTTAACAGACCTAAACTAACAGTGGGACAAATTGGTAAACTAAAGGTAGTTAGTGTAGGTGGAATCGGAGCATTTATGGATTGTGGACTGGAACGGGATGTATTATTACCTTTTAAGGAACAGACCACAAAAGTAGCGGTTGGAAAAGAATACCTGGTCTATATGTATGTTGATAAAAGCGAACGACTATGTGTAACCATGCGGTTATATTCTCATTTGAAGAAGGACCCGCCTTATGAAAAAAATGACTTCTTTAGAGGCGTGGTTTATGAATATAAAGAGCATATGGGAGCTTTTGTTGCAGTTGATGACCAGTATTCCGGATTAATTCCAAAGAACGAACTTTATCAGTCAGTACATGTAGGTGATGAGATAGAAGGACGAGTATTAAATATTCGGGAAGATGGAAAGATGGATTTAAGTATTCGTCGGCCGGCTTACTTACAAATGGACGTGGATAGTGACATAATTATGAGACGGATAGAACAGTCAGATGGAATCCTGCCGTTTACAGATAAAGCTTCACCGGAACGGATTAAACAGGAATTCGGTATGAGTAAAAATGAATTTAAACGTGCAGTAGGCAGATTACTAAAAGAAGAAAAAATAGAAATTACAGAGAATTCGATTTGTATGAAAAAGTAAATTTGAGTTCTATGGATTTCAAGAAAGAAATGGAGGATATAATTATGAAAAAAGTAATTTCAACGGACAAAGCTCCGGCAGCAATTGGACCATATTCACAAGCGATTGAGGTAAATGGAATGATTTTTACATCAGGAGTAATACCAATTGATCCTGCAACCAATACTTTGGTAGAAGGTGATATTACCGTACAGGCAAAGCAGGCGATTGGTAATTTGGCTGCGCTATTACAGGAAGCAGGAAGTAGTTGTGAAAATGTAATTAAAACCACAGTATTTATTAAAGATATGAATGATTTTGGAAAAGTAAATGAAATTTATGCGGAGTTTTTCCATGGCGAATGTCCGGCACGGTCTTGTGTAGAGGTGGCAAGACTTCCGAAGGATGTTTTGATTGAAATAGAGGCCATTGCAGTCAAGTCATAACTCTGTATGGTATGAGTATTGAATGTACAGATAAAAGGAAGTCATTCCAGGGAGGTTTACATGGAAAAGAAGAAAATGGTTCTGGGAGCCGGTATTCTATTTCTGGCTTTGGTAGTAATTAATATTGGAGCACAATTCATTGATATTAGTGGGTTGCCTATTTTTATGAATATTTTACTGCCACAGGGATTGATTATTGTGCCGGTAATCATATATTTAGTTGTAACAAAGCAGAATTTTTTTGAATTGATTCGGTTTCGTAAAATGAATATTTGGTCTGTTCTTTTATTGATACCTGTAGTATATTTGCTGGAACCACTTTTAATATGTATTAATGCATTTAGCATGGCATTTTCAACCAATGTGATTGCAAATACTATGCAGAGTATTTCTGACACTATGCCATATATTGTGGGGTTATCCCTTATGGCCATATTACCGGCGCTGGTGGAAGAAATTACCTTCCGGGGAGTGTTGTTAAACAGTTTCCACCGGGATAGCAATCCGTGGCCTGCAATTATTTTTTCTGCCATTTGTTTTGGATGTATGCATATGAATCTGAATCAGATTACCTACGCATTGGTTCTGGGTATTTTGATGGGTATTGTTTTGGAGGCAAGTGGCAGTATTCTTTCAACTATGATTATTCATTTTCTCTATAACGGAACTTCTGTTACGTTGCTGTATCTTTTACCAAAGATGCTGAATTGGAGTAATCAGGTATTGGAAGAAAGTGGTATGAGCCAGCAGGATATGGATGCAATTATGAATGTTGGAGATGCTGCAGCAGCAGTGGATTCCACTCAGATGCTGCTTATGGGCTGTGTTATGCTTATTCCGGCAGTGATTGGGTTGGGATTAGCAGGTGTGCTGATATATCTGATTGCATATTTGAATCATCGACATTATATTTTGAAAGGTATGTTTACGAAAAAGACATCGGAGCAGAAGGAAGCTATGGCTGCAGATAAAGTAAGAATTATGAATGTATTTTTAGGAATTGCTTTTGCTCTTTGCCTTGGCTTTGCCATATGGCTTGAAATTCTACAAGGAATGAATGCATAATTCATATGGAAAAGGATAAAAAAGAATGGTATCTATGTAGGATAAGATACCATTCTTTTTGTTTTATCATTATGCATTTTGCTCCTGATGTGCTAGTGCGGCACCTAAGAAGCCTTTGAATAACGGATGTGCTTTGTTTGGTCGGGATTTAAATTCCGGATGTGCCTGAGTTCCTATGAACCAAGGATGGTCTTCCAATTCTATCATTTCCACAATATGTCCATCTGGTGAATGTCCAACCTGTTTCATGCCATGAGCAGTTAGTGCATCTCGGTAATCATTATTTACTTCATAACGGTGACGATGGCGTTCTGCGATTTCTGCCGTACCATATAACACATATGATTTCGAGGTTTTATCCAGTATACATGGATAAGAACCAAGTCGAAGGGTACCACCTAAATCTGTAACACCATTTTGATCCGGCATAATATGAATGACTTGGTGTGTAGAGCTTGGATTGAATTCACTGCTGTTAGCATCTGTATAGCCTAAGACATTTCTGGCAAATTCTACAATTGTTAGCTGCATTCCAAGACACAAGCCCAAGTAAGGTATCTTATGTTCCCGTGCATATTGAATGGAATCAATCATACCTTCAATGCCACGGTCACCAAAACCACCGGGTACAATAATACCATGGACATCTTGAAATATTTCATCCACATTACCTTTATTTACTAATTCGGAATCAACCCATTTGATGTCGACCTGAGCATCATGGGCAACAGCACCATGTTTTAATGCTTCTACCACGGAGATATATGCATCGTGAAGTGCAACATATTTTCCAACCAGTGCAATTTGGACTTTTCTGGTTGGATTTTTCCACCGGTTCACCATATCAATCCAGTCTTTTAAGTCTGGCTCCGGACAAGGCATATGAAGACATTCACAGGCTACATTTGCCAGATGTTCTTTTTCCATTTCCAAAGGTACTTCATAAAGGACATCACAGTCCAGATTTTGAATAACATGAGAAGGTTCTACATTACAGAACATTGCAATTTTGCTTTTGATACCAGGATCAAGAGGCCAGTCAGAACGACATACCAGAATGTCCGGATGTAAGCCAATACCCTGCAATTCTTTTACACTGGCCTGAGTTGGCTTGGTTTTCATCTCACCGGATGATTTTAGATAAGGAATCAAGGTGACATGAATAAGAATACAATTCTCCCGTCCTACGTCATGCTGAAACTGGCGAATAGCCTCTAAAAATGGTTGGCTTTCAATATCACCTACCGTACCCCCTACTTCAATAATGGCAAATTCTGTCTGAGTGGAATCCGGATTTCTGTAAAAACGGCTTTTGATTTCATTTGTTACATGAGGAATGACTTGAACCGTATGTCCGCCAAAGTCACCACGACGTTCTTTTGTCAGAATGCTCCAGTAGATTTTTCCTGTTGTTACATTGGAATTATTATTTAAGCTTTCATCAATGAACCGTTCATAATGACCAAGATCTAAATCGGTTTCTACTCCATCATCTGTAACGAATACTTCGCCGTGTTGGACTGGATTCATAGTACCTGGGTCCATGTTAATATATGGATCAAATTTTTGACTGTGGACTTTATATCCACGGGCTTTTAAAAGACGTCCTAAGGAAGCAGCCGTAATTCCTTTTCCAAGACCGGAAACTACACCACCTGTTACAAAAATATATTTAACTGCCATGCTTCTCCTCCTATGTGCATCACGCATAAACGAGTAGGAAAACCTACTCGTTTGATATTATTTTTCATTATAGTGGAATGAAAAATATTAGTCAATGAGTAATTATTGTATAATTTAGACAACTTTTACAATCTTTCCATAACTTTTATTTGATTTATGAAAAAGAACCTAGTATATTAAACAAGGAAGTATACGGTATCAATCCAATTTGAAGCCGAAGGAGGATAGAAATGAACGAAAATAATTCCGATAATAAAAAACCGAATGGTTCATGGAAACCATTGGTGGTAATGCTGGTAATCTCAGTAGTACTTACATTACTATTCTGGGGAACTTTGCAGCGGTATAAGCAGGGAACAGTAGAAGAAATTAAATATAGTCAGTTTATGGATATGTTGGAAAAGGGTGAAATTGAATCCATAGAGATTTCAGATGATTCAATTATTATTCATCCGGTGGAACCGGAAGATGGGCATACCTATCAAAAGGTGACTTATACAACAGTACGGGTATATGATATTTATTTGATTGATAAGTTGGAAAGTGCCGGAATTGAATATGAGGAAGCACATGATACATCCAATGCCTGGTGGCTGAATATTTTGCAGTTTTTATTGATGTTGGGTGCTATTTATCTGGTTATGATGATTTTCATGCGACTGATTGCTAAAAATGGTATGATGGGTGGCGTTGGGAAATCAAAAGCCAAGGTATATGTGGAGAAGAAGACAGGAGTGACCTTTGCAGATGTTGCCGGACAGGAGGAGGCAAAAGAGTCTCTGGTGGAAATGGTAGATTTCCTTCATAATCCGAAAAAGTATCTGGAAATAGGTGCGAAACTGCCAAAGGGAGCACTTCTGGTAGGGCCTCCGGGAACAGGTAAGACATTATTGGCAAAAGCAGTTGCCGGTGAAGCAAATGTACCATTCTTTTCATTATCCGGTTCGGATTTTGTAGAGATGTATGTGGGTGTTGGTGCATCCAGAGTACGAGATTTGTTTAAAGATGCAAATTCTATGGCTCCATGTATTATTTTTATTGATGAGATTGATGCGATTGGCCGCAGTCGTGATACTGCAGGACATGGTGGTGATTCAGAGCGGGAGCAGACATTGAATCAGTTGTTAGCAGAAATGGATGGGTTTGATACCTCAAAAGGTATTGTTATTTTAGCAGCAACAAACCGGCCGGAGGTATTGGATAAAGCATTGCTTCGTCCGGGACGTTTTGACCGGCGTGTAATTGTAGAGAAGCCGGATTTAAAAGGTCGAATTGATACTTTAAAGGTACATTCAAAAGATGTAAAAATGGATGATACTGTTGATTTTGAAGAATTGGCATTGGCTACGTCTGGTGCAGTTGGTGCTGATTTGGCAAACATTATTAATGAGGCTGCGTTAGCTGCTGTAAAAGATGGCAGACAGTGTGTGAGTCAGAAAGATTTGTTTGAATCGGTAGAAGTTGTTTTTGCCGGTAAGGAAAAGAAGGACCGGATTTTAAGTGAAAAAGAAAAGAAGATTGTAGCGTATCATGAAATTGGTCATGCATTAATTATTGCTTTGCAAAAGCATACAGAGCCGGTACAGAAGATTACCATTATACCAAGAACAATGGGAGCATTAGGATATGTTATGCAGGTGCCGGAGGAAGAAAAATACTTGAGTACCAAAGCAGAGATGCTGGCAGACCTTGTAACATCCCTAGGTGGACGGGCAGCAGAAGCAATTAAATTTGAGTCAGTTACAACAGGTGCTTCAAATGATATTGAGCAGGCAACGGCGAAAGCAAGAGCTATGATTACATTATATGGTATGTCTGACAAGTTTGGTATGGTAGCTTTGGAATCCACTCAGAATCGATATTTAGATGGAAGAAGAGTGATGAATTGTTCGGAAGAAACGGCTACAGAAATCGATAAGGAAATTCAGGAGATGTTAAAACATGCATATGAACAGGCTTATGCAATGTTAAAAGAAAATGAGGAGCTTATGGATAAACTGGCTTCCTATTTGATTGAAAAAGAAACCATTACCGGTAAGGAATTTATGAAGATTTTTAATGAAGAAAAAGGAATTATAGAGGAAAGTCAGAACGTATTGGATACGGAAAGTAAGCCGGAACTGTAGATTTTAAGGAATTATTTAAAAACAAAAAGAGAAGATTGCCATGAGGTGGCAACTTCTCTTTTTGATTGGTGTCATTACCGGGTTTCTCCAAGATAGAAAAGTGCAACTGTACCCGGACCGGAGTGTGCACCGATGGTGGAACCTACATAATTAATCATAAATTCGTGAATGCCAAAGCGTTCCTCAACCAGTTCCTTTACGAATTCAGCATCTTCCAGGCAATCACCGTGACTGATGAATACAACCGGATTCTCATAAGTTCCCATGGTTTTTTCCATATTGTCCACTAAGGTAGTAAGGGAACGCTTTCTGCCACGAATTTTAGATATATTTATGAGTTTTCCCTCGTTATCAACATGGAGAACAGGTTTAATATTGGCAATGGTGCCAAGGATTGCAGTGGCTTTGCTGACACGTCCGCCCCTGTGCAAATGAAAGAGGTCATCAACTGTAAACTGATGGCAAATATGAGGAATCAAATCTTTTACATAAGTGGCCAGTTCTTCAATGGTTGCACCTTCCTCTTTCTTTTTACAGGCATAATAGACCAGTAAGCCTTGTCCTAAAGAGGCACACAGAGAGTCAATTACAATGATTTTCGAGTCTGGATACTGTTCCTTCATTTCCTGAGCTGTAACAGCAGTGTTATTATAACTGGAACTTAGTCCGGAAGAAAAACTAATGTGTAAAATGTCATATCCATCTGCAATATTCTTGGAAAAGCTTTGCTCAATGTATTCCGGATTGCTTGCCATAGTTGTAGGCATCTCCCCATTGCGCATTTTGGCATAAAATTCAGCTTCAGAAAGGGCACCTTCTAATGCATTATAAGTCTGATCTCCAATTTGATAATATAACGGATGCAGGGATATATTGTGTTCTTGAATAAAGCTGGCTGGTAAATCAGCCATGCAGTCTGTTGAAATAATGTAAGGTTTCATAATTCCTACCTCGCAGTCTTAAAATAATGATTTCATTACTTATATTCTATACTGTATCTGAAAAAATAGCAATGGAAAAAGGTTGAAAAATCACTTATACTATAGTTTATAAGTTTGAATAGAAAGAGCAGATAAATGAAAGAGTTTAATATTGAAGAAGAACTGAAAAAATTGCCGGAGCAGCCGGGTGTATATTTGATGCATAGTAAAAATGATGAAATTATCTATGTTGGAAAAGCAATTAATCTGAAAAACAGGGTGCGTCAGTATTTTCAAAGTGGGCGGATGCGTTCTGCTAAAATTGAGAAGATGATTACATTAATTCACTATTTTGAATACATTGTGACTGATTCTGAATTGGAAGCCCTGGTGCTGGAAAATAATTTAATCAAGGAATATGCTCCCAAATATAATACAATGCTGACGGATGATAAGACGTATCCTTTTATAAAGGTAACGATAGAAGAAGCGTTCCCACGTGTGATGCTGACCAGGCAGATAAAACGGGATAAAGCAAGGTATTTCGGACCATTTACCAGTGCAGGAGCGGTACGGGATACCATTGAATTGGTTCAGAAATTGTATCATATCCGGTCTTGCAGTAAGCGGCTTCCCAAGGAACAGGGTATGGACAGACCATGTTTATATTATCAGATGAAGCAGTGTCATGCACCATGCCAGGGATATATAACGGAAGAAGAATATGGGAAGAATGTAGAAGAGGCATTGGATTTTCTGGGAGGGAATACGAAAAAGGTAGTTGCCGGTCTGGAAGAAAAAATGCAGGCAGCAGCGGCAGAATTTGAATTCGAACTGGCTGCAGAATATCGGGATTTGATTGAAAGTGTAAATCATATTGCCGGTAAGCAGCGGATTACTAATACCAATTCGAATGCAATTGATCAGGATGTAATTGCAATGGCAGTGCAGGACAGAGAAGCTGTGGTATCGATTTTCTTTATCCGGGAAGGAAAACTGTTAGGTAGGGAACATTTTCATATGGCAGGAGTGGAGGAAAATCAGCCGGGTGAAACTATGGCGGCATTTGTAAAGCAATATTATGCCGGTACGCCATATATTCCGAGAGAATTGCTTTTAGAAACAGAAGTAGATGACCGGGAACTGTTGGAATACTGGCTGACTCAGAAACGACAACAGCGGGTACACATTTTAACTCCGCAAAAGGGAGAAAAACATAAACTGATTGAGTTGGCAAAGGATAATGCAGCTCTGGTATTACATCAGGATTTGGAGAAGATGAAAAGGGAGGAAGCAAGAACAGTCGGTGCAACCAGAGAAATAGCGAATCTATTGGGATTGGAACAGGTAAATCGGATAGAAGCTTATGATATATCTAATATTAGCGGTGTGAATGCGGTGGCTTCTATGGTTGTGTTTGAAGGTGGAAAGGCCAAGCGAAGTGATTATCGAAAATTCAGGCTTCGAACAGTAACCGGTCCAGACGATTATAAAAGTATGGAAGAAACTCTAACCCGGCGTTTTCAACATGGAAAAGAAGAGAGACGTCGGATGGAAGAGGAGGGAATGCAAGAGGAGTTGGGAAGTTTTACTCGTTTTCCTGATTTAATTATGATGGACGGAGGTAAGGGACAGGTAAATGTAGCCTTGCGTGTATTGAATGATTTACAATTGCAGATTCCGGTTTGCGGGATGGTTAAAGATGATAATCACCGTACCAGAGGATTGTATTATGACAATAAGGAAATTATTTTTCCACCAAAGAATGAAGCCTTTGATTTGATTACCCGTATTCAGGATGAAGCTCACCGGTTCGCGATTGAATATCATAAGCTGCTGCGTAGCAAAACACAGGTGAAGTCTATTCTGGATGATATTGAAGGGATTGGACCAACAAGACGAAAAGCCCTTATGCAGCATTTTAAGAGTATATCTGCGATTCAACAGGCAGATATAGAAGCATTGCGACAGGTACCTGGCATGAATGAGCCAGCGGCAAAAGCTGTGTATGTATATTTCCATAAGCAAGAAGAAATAGAATAATATAATTTATTGATGCATGAAATTTAGAAGTATGATAAAATAAATTAATGAGTATGTCTGCGGATTTTGTCTTATAATAATTTTTGCAGGCAGAGAAAGAAAAGGAGAAGGTTATGTACGAAGTTTCATTGACCAGATTGATCGAAAAACTGCATTTAGTAAATCATTTGCCGGAAATTGATACGGATAAGATTATGGTAACTGATCCGGATATTAACCGGCCGGCAGTTCAGCTGGCAGGCTTTTTCGAACATTTTGATGCAAATAGAATTCAGATTTGTGGTAATGTAGAACATGCTTATATTGCAAATATGCATACGGAAGAAGAGAATATTGAGATTTTTCGAAAGCTGTTTTCTTATAAAATCCCATGTTTAATTTTTTGCCGTGGCTTGGAACCTCATGATTTCATTTTGGATGTCGCAAGAGAATATGGCGTGCCGGTATTGACTTCCAATTCTACTACATCTTCTTTCGTGCATGAAGCAGTTCGGTGGTTACATGTGGAACTGGCACCGCGGATTAGTCTGCATGGTGTTTTGGTAGATGTATATGGTGAAGGAATCCTGATTATGGGAGAAAGTGGCATTGGTAAAAGCGAGGCCGCACTGGAACTGATTAAACGGGGACACCGATTGGTTTCAGATGATGTTGTTGAGATTAAAAAGGTTAGTGATGAAACATTAGTAGGAACAGCACCGGATATCACCAGACATTTTATTGAATTACGGGGAATTGGTATCATAGATGTTAAAACATTGTTTGGTGTTGAGTGTGTAAAGATGTCACAGAATATCGATTTGGTAATCAAGCTGGAGGAATGGAGTAAGGATACGGAGTATGACCGCCTAGGATTAACAGATCAGTATATTGATATTTTAGGCAATCAGGTGGTAAGCCATTCTATTCCAATTCGTCCGGGACGGAATATTGCAATTATCGTTGAATCAGCAGCTGTAAACCATCGGCAGAAAAAGATGGGATATAATGCAGCACAGGAATTATATAATCGCGTGACCGGTAATATGCAAAAACACCAAGGGGAATAATGCAAGTGCATTTCAATACAAAAGAATGATTTATATATGTTAAAAGAAGTGAAGGAGGATTATTAAATGGCTAAGTATGCAGTAGGTGTAGATATTGGAGGAACAACAGTAAAAATCGGTATTTTCACAGTAGAAGGAGAATTATTAAAAAAGTGGGAGATTCCAACCAGAAAAGATGAAGGAGGCTGCTATATTCTAAGTGATGTTGCAGAATCGGTAGATGATAAACTATGTGAAAGCTCAATTGATAAGGCAGATGTAGCAGGTATTGGTATGGGCGTGCCAGGACCGGTAAAACAGGATGGTACAGTACTAAAATGTGTAAATCTTGGATGGGGAATCTTTAATGTGGAAGAGGAACTGAGCCGCCTGACAGGATTACCTGTAAAAGCCGGTAATGATGCCAATATGGCTGCCATGGGTGAAATGTGGCAGGGTGGCGGAAAAGGCTATACGGATATTGTAATGGTAACGCTGGGAACCGGAGTTGGCGGTGGTATTATTTTAGGTGGTAGCATGCTGGCAGGCGTGAACGGTGCCGGTGGTGAAATTGGTCATATTCAGGTGAAGGATGATGAGACAGAAACCTGTGGATGTGGTAAGAAGGGATGTCTGGAACAGTATACATCAGCGACTGGCATTGTAAGACAGGCAAAAATTTTGTTAAATAATACAGATACCCCATCAAAATTGCGAAATGTACAGTATATATCTGCAAAAGAGATTTTTGATGCAGCTAAAGAAGGCGATGAACTGGCCAATGATTTAGTGGAGGCACATGGTGAATGCCTGGGACGGGCATTAGCTCAGATTGCATGTGTAGTAGATCCGGAAGTGTTTGTCATTGGTGGTGGTGTATCAAAAGCAGGAAAGGTTTTAATCGATACGACTGCAAAGTATTTTGAAAAGTATGCATTCCATGCATGCCGGGGTACAAAGTTTGAACTGGCGACATTGGGAAATGATGCAGGAATTTATGGTGGTGCGAAATTAATATTAGGTTAATTTCACTTTGAATGGCAGATGATAGTGAAAGCAGATGAATGAAACCAAGATTGGAAACATACATTTATTAAAATAACTGGTGAAAGGATTATTATGGAAGGTGACATATTAGGAACTCTTCGGGAAGTGATAGACCCAAAGCGGATTTTTTTTGATGAATCTATGAAAAAACATACTACATTTCGAATTGGCGGCAATGCAGATGTATTGGTGAAGCCATCTAGTGTTACAGAAATTGAAGCAGTACTTCATTGGTGTAGTGAGCAGTCAGTTCCATATTATATTATAGGAAATGGCAGCAATCTTTTGGTTGGAGATGAAGGAATCCGCGGTGTTGTGATACAGATTGGAAATGATTTTGGGCAAATTGAAATAGGAGAAGATCAGACAATTTGGGTACAAGCAGGCTGTATGTTAAGCAAAGTAGCAAATGCCGCATTGGAACATGAACTGACTGGTATGGAGTTCGCATCAGGCATTCCCGGAACAATTGGTGGAGCCGTAATGATGAATGCAGGTGCATATGGTGGGGAGATTAAGGATATTATTGATTGTGTAACCTTATTGACACCGGATGGAGAAATACAGATTCTGCCACAGGATCAGATGGAATTTGGTTATAGAGAAAGTATTGTTTCAAAGCGGAATTATATTGTGCTGGAAGTAAAACTTCGGTTATCCAAGGGGAATAGAAAACAGATTTCAGCTAAAATGAAAGAATTAAATGAAGCAAGAAGACAAAAACAACCATTAGAATTTCCAAGTGCAGGAAGTACATTTAAGCGGCCGGAAGGTTTTTTTGCCGGAAAACTGATTATGGATGCCGGATTGGCAGGTTATCGAATTGGTGATGCACAGGTGTCAGAGAAGCATTGTGGATTTGTTATTAACCGGGGTAATGCAACTGCAAAAGAAATCGAGACATTAATGAATGATGTAATTAACCGTGTGGAGGAAATGTTTCAGGTGACGCTGGAACCTGAGATACGGAAAATTGGAGAATTCTTATAGAACTCTTTTATAGAAAGATTGCTAAGATTACGAATTAGATGAAATAAGAGGCGGAAGTATGAGATTTGTGATTGTGACAGGAATGTCAGGGGCAGGAAAAAGTACAGCATTAAAGAATCTGGAAGATTTTGGGTATTTTTGTGTAGATAACTTGCCGGTAGAACTGATACCAAAGTTTGCAGAAATCGCGTATGATTCAAAAACAGATGTAAACAATGTGGCTATTGGTGTTGATATTCGTAGTGGTGAAGGAATTGAAAAACTGTCTGGTTATCTGGACGAGTTAAAAACACAGGGATATCCTTTTGAAATCCTGTTTCTGGATGCCTCCGATGAAGTGATAGTAAAACGGTATAAGGAAACAAGAAGAAATCATCCTTTGGCCCGTGGAGGAAGAGTAGAAAGTGGTATTCTAAAGGAACGTAAAAAGATAAGTTTTCTGCGGAATATGGCAAGTTATATTATTGATACATCTAATTTGTTGACCAGGGAATTCAGAATTGAGTTAGAGAAAATCTTTGTTGATAATAAAGAGTATAACAGTTTTATAATAACAATAGTATCCTTTGGTTTTAAATATGGTATACCACGAGATGCTGACCTGGTATTCGATGTTCGTTTTTTGCCAAATCCATACTATGTTCCGGAATTGAAAGCATTAACCGGTAATGAAAAACCGGTACAGGATTTTGTTATGAATGCCCCGGAAGCAGGTATCTTCCTGGAAAAGCTTCAGGATATGATGAATTTTCTGATTCCTAATTATATTAAAGAAGGAAAAAATCAATTGGTAATAGGGATTGGCTGTACGGGAGGCAAGCATCGGTCCGTAACATTGGCAAATGGGCTGCATAGGATATTACTTTCATCCAATGAAAGTGTGCGAATCGAACACAGAGATATTGAAAAGGATACTATTACAAAGGGGTGAAACAGATGTCATTTTCCTCAGAGGTAAAAGAGGAATTAGTCCATCAGATTGGAAGTGCCAGACATTGTCAGATAGCGGAATTGACTGCATTTTTACTGGCAACCGGAATGAATACAGAGTCACATATCTACTTAAAAACAGAGAATTTCCGGTTGGCAAAGAAGGTTTGTATGTTGATTTATCGACTCTTTGGGTATTCCTGTCAAGTATGCGTTCGAACTTACAAAGAGCAAAAAATACCGACACTTTATGAGGTGGCAGTATTAAACAAATGTCAGTGTAAGCAGATTTTTCAAGCCTGTAAGCTGTTAGAATCAGAAGAATTAAATCATCTTATTACACAGAAAGATTGTTGTAAACGAGCCTTTATTCGAGGAGCGTTTTTGGCCAATGGTTCTGTGAATAATCCTGAAAAATCTTATCATTTTGAGATAGCCTGTGAATCGGAGCCATTTGCTTTGGAAATTCAGGAAATGATGAGATTTTTTGAGCTGGATGGGAAAATAGTAAAACGAAAAAAGTATCATGTAGTATATCTAAAAGAAGGTTCCATGATTGTAGATGCCTTGAATGTTATGGAGGCACATCGGGCATTAATGAATATGGAAAATATCCGGATATTAAAAGATGTTCGTAATCAGACAAACCGAAAGGTTAATTGTGATATTGCTAATATTAATAAAACATTATCAGCAGCACAAAAACAATTAGAAGACATTCGCCTGATTGAAAGAAAGAAAGGATTTTCAGAATTATCAGAAGGTCTTCGGCAGGTTGCGGAACTCCGGTTACAGGAACCGGAGCTTTCATTAAAAGAACTGGGAGAACTCTTAAATCCCCCGGTAAGTAAATCTGGTGTGAATCATCGTTTGAGAAAACTTAGTGAAATTGCAGAAACCTTGCAATAAAATACTATATAATATAGAGGATTTGACTGAAAAATAGAAAGCCATTTGACAGAAACTAAATAGAATGGCATAATGAAGGCTAAAGTATTATTATGTTAGAAACTGTCGGTTAAAAGGCAGGAAGATACAAGGAGAGAAGCATATGACAACGAAAAAAATGGTGGTTAATATCAAAGAAGGACCAGAGGCTAAACCGCCGATTGCAATGTTTGTTCAGGTTGCCAGTCAGTATGAGAGCAAAATTTATTTGGAACTGGAAGACAAAAGAATTAATGCAAAGAGCATTATGGGTATGATGAGCCTTGCATTATCTCAAGGTGATGAACTAATTGTTTCTTGTGATGGAGATGATGAAGTGCAAGCAATAGAAGGGATTGCAGATTTTTTGCAGGCATAACAGAATCATGGTAAAGGAGTGGTGAGTATGGCGATGTTTTATGGATTGAATTCCAATACAAGTTCAAATTTTTTTAATAGCATGTTAGGAACAAACTCAAACAATTCGATGTTTCAGTCACTGACGGCATCGCTGGGAGATTATGCTGCCATAAAGAATGGCTCATATCGTAAACTGGTTCAAGCCTATTATGAGAAGCAGAGTAAGGAAACCAGTGATACAACCAGAGCAAATAAAACAGAGAATACTGCCACAGATATAGAGCAAATTTATGGTGCCGCAATGAATGGTGGTGCTGTAACAGATACAAATAAGAAGCAGATGGTAGAAATGAAAAGTCAGGCGGATTCCTTAAAAAAATCTGCTGATGCACTGATGGAAAGAGGAACGAAATCATTGTTTCGAAAAGAAGATGTTAAAGATTCTACTACTGGAGAAATAAGTAGTCAGTTTAATACAGAGAAAATCTATCAGGCAGTTAAGAAATTTGCAGAGGATTATAATTCATTGCTTTCTAAAACTTCTGAGTCGGATAGTAATTCAATTCTGCGAAAAGGTGTAACCATGATTCAGGATATGGCAGCCTATGAGGATAGTCTACAGGAATTGGGAATACAAATGAAAGAAGATGGCACGTTAGCAATTGATGAAGAGGTATTTAAAAAGGCAGATATGCAGGATGTAAAGAGCATGTTTAATGGCTCAATTTCTGTTTCTGCTAAGATATATCAAAAAGCATCAGATATATATAATCTGTCAGCAAATGCTGCTTTGTCAAATTCTTTATACAATAATGAAGCAACATATATCAATACATTGTCAGGCACTCTATATAACAATTATTTTTAATTAAAATTGTCGACCATAAAGAGTATGATAGTAGTTTTTACAGAAATGAGGGAGCATTATGAAAAAATATCTGATTGCTGGTGGCATAGGGCTATGTGGAATTATAATAGGAGTTGTTTTTAAGGGTGGTATTGGCTTATTGATAGCATTGCTGTTGATAGTGATAGCACTTGTTATTGCATTTGCAAAAATCAAGTTTATTGATAATTTGATTGATTCAATAGGTTCAGGTAAAAAGCAGGCATCTGCAAATCCTGCTGAAGAAGCTGTGAATCAGGCAATTGATTTCCTGAATCAGGGAAAGGCATTGGATGCAATTGAGAAGCTGGAAGAAGCTGTTGAGCAGGTAGAAACCAGTGAGCAATATATTTATTATGGTTGTCAGGCACTGCGGATTTTGGGTGAGTTATATGAAACAGGTAGTTATGGTAATTCAACCGTGCAGGTAAATAGTGAAAAAGCAATTGGATATTACGAGCGACTACTCGTTCTGGATCCGGATGGTGAGGTTTATTTTAAAGTCGCACGGGATTTACTTAATAAAAATAATTTTAGTAAAGCATTGTCTTATTTTGAAAAGGGAGCAGCATTAAAGGATAAAGCATCCTTGTTGAAACTGGGTAGTATCTATGAGGAAGGCTTATATAAGTATGATGCATTTGGAAATCGTGGAGATACCGTTATTGAAATTAATTTGGAAAAAGCACGTACCTACTATGAAAAACTGGCTAATATGGGAGATGAACAGGGACAGGCAGGTTTCGACCGTGTAGATTATGTGTTGAATAATACGGATAGTATTGAATTTGAAGAAAAAGAGAAATTATATGCAAAGATTTCCGAGCGGAGAAAAGCACAGAACATCGAGTATCGGTTTAAGACCATTGAAGGTTCTAAACTCCAGTATCAATATACATATATACATGATGAAGTAGAAGGATACATCCATAAATTGCCGAAAGACTGGGTAAAGGTAGTCAATGAAGAGGCAGAGGAAGAATACTATGCACCAAGTGAGACATATAAGGATTTTGCAATTTATGTGACTTATGACAGTGTTCCAAAAGAATCAACAAGAGATTTGGAATTATTTCTCCGTTATGATAATGATGTATTAGATTATGATTTAAATATTCAGGAATATATTACGGAATATGCAGATGGTATTTGTGCTACATATTATCATAAGGAACTGGAACATGGTATTGTAACATTTGCATTCCAGCAAAGAAACCGTATGGCATGTATAAAGTTTGTATGTGCAACTATGGAAATTATAGAACAGTATGAAGAAATTATCTTTGAGGTTGCGAATTCGTTTGCCTTTGTAGATCCTACAGTAATCAGTGATGAAAGCGCGAACCGAAAAGATCAGCAGTATTATAGTGAAGCAGTATTCTATTATTTCCTGGGACAATATGATAAGTCTATGGAATTTGCACGTAAGGCATTGAATGTTGGAAGTAAGAAAGCAAGCTATCTTTTAATTGAATTATATTATGATGAAGATAGTCCATATATTAATTATGAAAAGGCGTTAGCACTGGCAAAACAGTTATTTGATGCAAATTATGATTCTGATTTGGCATTTTTAATTGGTACTATTTATGAACAGCATAAAAAAGATTATATTCAGGCGTTGAACTGGTATGAGAAGGCAGATGAACTGGAACACGAGCGGGTACCTTTTTATCTGGGGCGGTTATATTATTATGGTCTGTTGCGGTCAAAACGGGATGGTTCACTGGCATTAAAGTATTTCAAGCGTGCTGCGGAAAATGGAATTGCAGAAGCGGCTGCATATATTCAGGATATTGAAGATTTGAATGGAGAAGAATTACAGCTGGCAGTAAATCGTTGGGAAAAAGAGATAGAAGAAGGAAATGCAGAAACAGCTTTGCAGGTGGCTATTAAAAAGCAAAATCAGGTATTCTATCTGGCAAGCGAACGGGAAATTGAAGAAGCTTTTAAGACTGCATGTAATTTAGGTAGTGCAGAAGCATTTTATCGATATGGTGTAATTGTACGCGGAAGAGAGAAAGAAGGAGATTTGCGTGACGGTGGTATCGGTAAGAAGCTGTTAGAAAAAGCATTGGATTTAGGTTTTGAAAACTTCGATAATGAGTATCTTTGCGAAGTAGTAGAAGAAAAAGCAAAACAGGGACTTTCAAAGGAAGAAATGCTGAAGATTTATTATAAGGCAGCTATGAATGGCTATGCACCGTCGGTGGAAAAAATTGCAACACTTGCTCCAGACATGACGGATGATACGATTCGCTTATATGAAAATCTTCGGGAAATGGCACGAAAGGGAAATGAAGGAGCACTTACGTCCATGAATCGTTTGGAGAGAGCATTTCCAGAGTTGTTATATCGCCAGGTTCAGGAACGGGAAGGATATAAGGTAATCGACAATAAATTCTTCAAGTTATCAGTGCCAAAGGAATATACTGCTGTGATTGATGATGAAGGAGGTACCATCAAGATTGCGGATTCTGTGGTTGAATTTGCAGTTGCAGAGATGCCGGTACAGGCAGAAGCAGAAGAAGAATTCTTAAAGGTATATAAGTTAATTGTTGGTGAGTATTTGCGGGTAGAGAATGCGGATATCATGGTAGTGAATTCCAGATTGATTGGTTCGGCAATGACGAATACCAATGGAGAAGTATGTACCTTTAGTATCTTATTGGTAAGTGCTAAGAATCAATATTTATTTAAAATGAGTTCTCAGAGCAAGATTGAATTAATGGGATTCCGGGATAAGGTATTTGAACTTGCAAGTTCACTGGTAGAAAGTGGAGAAACCTATATTGCAACAGGTGAGCGGGCAAATCAGACAGTAGGATTATCAAGATTATTGTCTGCTGGTGAAAATGGGTTGCTATCAATTGGTAAGTTTGATGAATAGCTGATAGAATAAAAGGGTACGGATTGACTTGTGGAATGGTGCATGAGTCAATCCGTCTTTCGTTATGAGGTGAAAAAATGTTTCATATTACAGTAGATCATAAGAGCAAAACAGCTATGTATTTACAGATTTACGAGTATATTGCAAAAGAGATTAAACAGGGGCAATTACCGTGTCATAGTAAATTACCATCGGGAAGAGCTTTGGCACAGGATTTAAATATCAGCCGGAATACCGTAAATATGGCATATGCTCAACTGGAATCAGAAGGCTATATAGAAGCAAAACCGAAACAGGGATATTTCGTAAAGGAAATGGATGGTATTCTGGACATGGGTGTTCCTGAATATGATGAACGAATTCAGACAGGGGTGCAGGAGAAAAAGCAATATTTGATTGATTTTTCTCCTTTCGGTATTGATTTGAATTACGTACCCTATCACAGATGGCAAAAACTGATGAAAGAAACGATGTTGGATACTAATGCGGCATTGTTTCAAAATGGAGATTCCCAAGGGGATTTAGCACTACGAGCTGCTATTCGGGAGTATTTGCATCGGGCAAGAGGTGTAAACTGTACGGAAAAGCAAATCATCATTGGTGCAGGAACTGATTATTTGCTTATGCTGTTAACCCGTATATTACCGGAATACGAGAGTATTGCCATGGAAAATCCTGTATATCAGCAAGCGTATCGGGTGTTTGATAATTTCAAATATCAGGTGTATCCTGTGCCGTTGGACGAAGAAGGAATGAATATAGAAAGATTAAAAGAAACAGATGCCAGCCTGGCATTTGTAACACCCTCCCATCAATTTCCGACAGGTAGTATTATGCCAATCAATCGAAGGATGCAGCTGCTGAATTGGGCATATAAGAAAAAAGAACGGTATATAATAGAGGATGATTATGATAGTGAATTCCGGTATCAGGGGAAACCGATACCATCTCTTCAGGGAATTGATACAAAAGGAAAAGTAATTTATCTGGGAACATTATCAAAAGCAATATCGCCATCCATTCGAATCGGATATATGGTACTGCCAGAGTCATTGTGTGATCGTTACAATCAATATGCTTCCTTTTATGCAACAACAGTATCTAGAATTGATCAGGAGATTGTCCGTAGATTTATTATGGAGGGATATTTTGAACGGCATTTAAATCGGATGCGTGGTATATACCGGGGAAAACATGATTTCATTTTAAATACAATCACCCATTGGAAACAGAAAGTAATTGTGAAAGGACATAGCTCCGGGTTACATGTGCTTTTAGAATTTCATGATAACAGATATACGGAGAAAGAATTAGTAGAACGGGCGAAAGCTGCAGATATCAAAGTATATCCTCTTTCATCATATTACATTGATGGAACACCGGAATGGCCAACGGTGCTTTTAGGTTATGCGAATTTATCAGAAGCTGAAATTGCTTCTGGTTTGCAGATTTTGGAGACTGTGTGGAGTATGTAGGAGAGAATCCGGACTTTACAAGCATAGGTTCTCATGCTATGATTTGGTTAGAATAATGTGAATTGAAAGAGGGTGTAGGAATGTATCGTAATATAATGAATGATTTGGTTCAGTGGAAGGAGCAAAGTCTATCCAATATTCTACTTCTAAAAGGTGCAAAAGGCGTTGGAAAAACATGGTGCGTTATGGATTTTGCAAAAGCGTTTTTTCCACGAACCATTCATATCGAATTTGATAAGGATACCATTCTACGCGAGTTGTTTTTAAGCCCTAATAGTATAGAATTTATTGATGAACAGTTAAAATTTTTGACTGACATTGATTTGTGTTCGGAAGATGTTGCTGATGTATTGCTTGTGTTTGACGAAGTACAGGTGGAAGAAGACTTGTTTGCCGGTGTTTTGCAATATGCAAGACAGAAAAAAAACTTATCTATTATTATGATTGCGTCTTGGTGTGGCATTCTTCCGGCAGAGAATCTGGTAGCAGAGGAAATTGTTATAAAAATATTGCAGCCAATGACCTTTGAAGAATTTTTAATAGCAAATAAAGCACAGGAGTTATGCCGGATTATTGAACAGGAGAAAGTAAACGGTCTGAATAATGATTTACGACCGATGATATTAGATTATTTACGGTATTTTTACATTACCGGTGGTATGCCGGAAGTAGTATTGGATTTCATACGGAATCGTGATATGGATCGTATAGATATGATTCAACATGGTATTTTGCAGGACTTGAGGGATGATATTCTACGATATGCACCTAAACTACTGGTGAAAAAGATTTTACAGGTGTGGGATAGCATTCCTATGCAATTGACAAAAGAAAATAAGAAATTTATGTATGGTGCAATAGATGTAAAGGCAAGGGCAAGAGAGTATGAAGGAGCGGTGGATTGGTTAGTTCAGGCTGGATATGTGAGGAAGGTAAGGAAGGTTCTTCAAGGATTGTCTCCTATTGAGGATTATATTGACAAGAAGTCCTTTGAATT
>CAMEWU010000006.1 GCA_945946715.1 uncultured Clostridium sp.
CAGGAGTGAAAACGCGTCTCGTGTGGACCTATATCCGCGAAACCGCGGTCATAGACAACTGCGTTAAACCATAATTTAATATAACTTCTCTATCACACTATCATCTACTACATACTCATTCTCTTTTGCCGGAAATGCACCGGACTCTACTTCTTCTATATAGCCCCGGAATGCTTCCTTCATTACCTCGCCTACGTTTGCATATCGCTTGACAAACTTCGGTGTAAAATCCGAGAACATTCCCAACATATCCTGATATACCAATATCTGACCATCGCAACCGTTTCCGGCACCAATACCAATAGTTGGTATATCCAGTTCTTCTGTAATCATAGCTGCTAATTTACTCGGTACTGCTTCCAGCACTACGGAAAATGCCCCTGCTTCCTGTACCCGTTTTGCATCTTCTAACAGTTTCTTAGCAGCCGCTTCCGTTTTGCCCTGTACCTTGAACCCACCAAATGCATGGATTGACTGCGGTGTCAAACCAAGGTGCGCCATAACCGGTATTCCTGCATTTACGATTGCACGAATCTGTGGACAAACTTCTTCGCCGCCTTCTAACTTGACTGCTCCGGCATGTCCTTCTTTCATCAGACGTCCCGCATTTCGCAACGCATCTTCCACAGAAATCTGATATGACATAAATGGCATATCAATGACTACCAATGCTTCTTTTGCTCCTCTGGCAACTGCTGCTCCATGATGAATCATATCCTCCATGGTAACCGGTATGGTATCATCATAACCAAGAACCACATTTCCCAAGGAATCTCCTACCAGAATACCATTAATGCCAGCCTCATCTTCCAGCTTTGCTGTGGAATAATCATAAGCCGTCAGCATACTTAACCGTTTTCCTTCTGCTTTCGCATTCCGAAACGTTACAACTGTATTTTTCATAATTTCATTTTACCTTCCTTACTTCAACTACTTAAAACGCATTTCCATACTGGTATAATCCCGCTCCGGATTCTTTTCCTTCGCCATAATTACCAGTTCATTTCCTACACTTTCATAAATGTCTTTTGCCGTTCCTGTCAGCACCGATAAATGACGGTCTACCGTCTGTACATCGTTCCGTTCAATGGGGCCCGTCAATGCCTCTTTACAGCCAAACTTACACCCTGCCTTCACATTGTTTAAAATCAGTGGAGTCAAAGCTTCATAGGCTTCGTCTTCGGTAAAACCGCAGTCCTGCATAAGCTGGATTCCGGTTTCAATAACACCCAGTACATGATTGCTTACCAAAGAGGCCGCACCATGATACAGAGCTTTCATCTGAGGCTTGATTCGAACTACCTTATTTCCCATTTTTTCTAAGACTGCTGTCATTTTCTCCACAGCAAAATCATCGCCTTCAATGGTAAAATAAGCTTCATTCAATTTCTGGTAGGAAGTATTCTTGTCGCTGAATGCGTAAATCGGATGAATCGAACAAGGATGTGCCTTCTTCTTTTCAATCCCTGAAAAAACATCGGAAGATAATGAGCCACTAAAATGACAAATTATATAATCTTGAATGTCGTATCTGGCAATGCAATCCCAAACTTCCCGGATACTGTCATCCGGTGTGGTTATCCACAGGGTATCACTTGCTAAAATAATATCTGTTAAATCTTCAAAGCACTCTGTCCGGGTAAATTCCGCCGCTTCCATTGCACTTTTCATAGTTTTACTATAGTATCCTGCTACCGGTATCCAGTGTTGTGTCGCATATTTTCCCATGGAACAGCCAACCTTCCCGGCACCTATGATTCCTATATCCATGCCACCACCTCTTTCTTTCGTATGATGACACATTATTTCCGATGTGATTTCCCGAAGCAATTAAGAACTGCATAAAAACAGGAAAACAAGCCGGGCAAATTTATTTGCTAAGGATTGTGTTACTGTTTTTATATCGGTCAGAATGACCGTGAACCATGAACGTATGCTGTGTTAACAGCATTGATTGCGAAGCAATCGGTTCATGGTATGCAGTTCTTACTGCTATTATAAGAATACCACTCGCGTTCAAAATACCATAAAATCCTGTTGGTTGCAACATTTTTTATGATTGATTCTCCCTTAGCCAGATTTCTTTCGCAATCGCCAAAAGTTCCTTATCGATTTTTCCTGCTTCTGCTTCTTCATCCAAAATGTCAAAAGCTACTTTCACCGGCTTTGGTTTTTTGTATGGCCGGTCATCTGCAATCAGGGAATCATAAATATCCATGATTGTCAGAATTCTGGTCATATTATCCAGCTGCTCTGCATCCAGCCCCTTCGGATATCCCTTTCCGTTCATCAATTCATGATGATTTGCTGCAATCATCCTGACATCCTTATAATCATTTCCAAAATACATATGATTCAGGATTTTATCCGTATATACCACATGACTTTGCATAATAATTCTTTCATTATCGGAAAGCGTTCCTGCTTTTATATGCAAATCATCCAACTCCTCTTTGGTCAAATAAGGAATTTCATCCCCATTGTCCAATCGGTATACCAGCGTCCCCATCTCGTCAATAAAAGCCCACTCTTCTTCTTTTAATGGACGTCCGCAGTTAAATCCATCCAACTTATCCAAAAATTCTCTGATTTGTCTAATCCTATTCTCTGCTTCTTCCTTGGAGATGACATCTGTCAATGCATCCTTCTCGATCCTTAAAATAATCATTTCCAGTCTGGTGCGTAATGGTCCTTCCATATGTCCCAGTTTCGTCGGCTTGTCCATAACCTCCAACGGAACATCCATCTTTCCAATGTCATGAAGCATAGCCGCCAAATACATCTGTCTTTTATCTTTATCCGAAAAATGCAATTCCGTCCTCTGTTCACTATGCATCTGATTGATATAATCCATCATTTCAATACAACGCTTTGCCACATTTTTCGTATGATTGGCATTATACGGTGTTCTTCCCTCAATTGCTTCTGCCATGGAATCCGCCATAGAAAAAAGCATTTTCTGCATTTCCTCTGCCCGTTTCTTCTGCACATCAATATATCGAACCACAAGAAATACCAAGAATTCCAATACCATACTGATTGGTATATAAATCAGTGACAATTTATAACTGGTTAACCGGAACAAAAGCAATGCACCCAATGGATACATTACCAGCACTCCCAATAAAGTACATAAGCAAACACGGACTCTGCGCTTTCGCATTACAATGCCACAGCCTGCGACAATAAATGCTGCCAGTATTGCTTCTATCCATATGGCAACCGTATGAACCTGCTTCTGTCCTACCAATGCACAAATCACATTTGCATGACACTCCACACCATACATAGCTTTGGAATGGTCGATTGGCACACGATAGGAATCCAGCATCCCTTCCTCATAAGCTCCAATCAACACAATACTGTCTGTAAAATAACTTGCAGGAACCGTTCCGTTCAGTACCATAGACATAGGAATCTTCTCAAAATCTCCAGGCTTCCCTGTATATGAAAACTCTACAACAGAAGGATTATCATATAACCGTTCCGGCTCATCCACCATCCGCTCTGCAACCCGGAATCCAAAGCTTTTATAGATCCCTTCTTCCGTCTCAATATAAGTATATGCACGCCTGATATATCCATCTTCGTCCAGAATCATATTCGTAAACCCGGCATCAGATACCTGAGCCAATTCGTAAAATGCGGTTGTTTCATCCGTTATGTAATTCTGGTTATAATACCTATTATCATCTGAGAACACCACACGAGAACCCGTTTCCAGTTTCGATGCCAAAATAACATTTCCTGCATTTGCTACCGCTTCAACCAACTCCCGGTCACCTTCCGAATTACCTTCTCCGGTAAACATTACATCTATTCCTATTACCTTCGGCTTCTCCCCCGGATTCTCATTCAAAATTCGAATCAATTCTGCAAAATACGTTCTATCCCAATTCGAATATGGTCCTAATTCAGCCAAAGTTGCCTCGTCTATAGCAATAATCTTAATCTGATTCGGAATTGTATCCGGCTTTTGATAAAAGGCATCCTCAGCCAACATTTCAATTTCTTCCGGAAAATGAAAAACAGATATGCAGACCGCCAATATAATCAACAAAAAATTCGGCAGCCAGTTTTGGATTTTTTTCAACACCTTTTTAATATCCATGATCCCCACTCAACTTCATTATAATTTTGATATATCAGCACAAACAAACTCCTTGAAATCTGAAACCTACACTTTCAAAGTCCACCTTTTCCATCTGCAAGGTCTTGAGCTACAAATGAAAAAAATAAAATGGTACCGTCAAGAGTTTTTGTTGTGCTACATAGGCACATCATATGAGGTATTTCCAATGTCTTCCGCTCGCCGGAAGGCTTTCCCACAATACAATCACCTCTTTTTTCTTCCAATTATATCACAGTTTTTCAATGTGGTGAATCATCTAAAAATCCTATCACCTACAGCGACTTCAAGTACTCCTCCACATTCAAATATTGTACACCATCTAATTTGGCACTATCACCTCTATAGATCACATAGCGACCCGTGATATCACCATATCTATGAATAGTCATAGCGCACTTCTCTTCATTCTTTATATGACGGTACTGCTCAGGAACTTGTTCTTTACTGTATTTCACTTCATAGATTTCACAAGTAAGTTCTTTCTGATTGTAGACGACCATATCGAACTCACCAACTGGAAACTGAAGCTTAAACACCATTTTATCCGGCTTTGCAATCTTCGTTTCGAGTAAAATGATATCTTCCATCATTCTTCCGCGAATTTCGCCAAGCAGTCTTTCTAAAATACGCCTTCTTTCCTCTGCTGACAATTCCCGGAACTTAGCATCAAGAAGTAGATTTTCTACAATGGCACCCGCCTGAGCATATCGCATTCCCGGTTGCGTAATAACTGTAACTTTTCCCTTCTGATTCACTTCAGGTAAATATTCCAGATCTATTTCCGTTACCAAATCAAGCAGTGTCAGATACTCTTTAATCTGATTCATATGTGCATCATTTATGTCAATGCTCTGCTCTTCCTTGTTAAGAATATCAAGCATCTGCATTATCCCAAAGGTCACTGCATCTAAATCCATATGCTCCTTAATATTTATCGGCTTCTCTTTATCTCTAAGCAAATTTGAAGCTGTAACCGCGATATCATGGGATTTAAAAGTATTTTCAACAACACTACGTGTAAAGCTATGGTTGATATTTTCTACCACGCGATTGATTACATTTGTTAATTCTCCTTTTTCGTATAAATCCAAAAGCTGACGAAAATGTCCTCCGTACTGATACATTTTAAGAGAGTGCTGGATATTCTTTGCAATTGCAGTATCAATATACTCTTCTGCCGTCTCTGCATTAGCAAACGTCGCATCCGTATTATAGTTGATTCCACCAAGACTCATTGTGCCACCATAACGGATATATTCATCAATTCCCTGAATCCCCAATACTTCTTCGAACTCTCGATATGGAATAAATGTCGTATGCAACAGAATACATCTGTCATAAAGCTGTTCCTCTTTTGAAAATGCAAATCCAAGGGAATCCGTTCCGGACAAAACGATTTTCATCCCACTACTTGCATAAATATCCGAAAAAATAGCTGCACCTTCAATAAAGTCTTCCATCAAGGTCACTTCATCAATGAACACATATTTGTATCCATTTTCTTCCAATAATCTAAGGTCTGCATCCACATCAGCCAAAGTATCCTTTGATTTTACTTGAATGAATGCCGCCTTCTTAAATTCTGCTTCCGACAATTCTGTAAGAATCTGACGAATCATCGTTGTCTTACCTGTCCTTCTGAGACCATAAATGATAAACACTTTTTCCTGAGGCGCACCCAAAATATACTCTCTAAGTTCTTTAATACATTCTCTTTTCTTGTATTTTCGGGTAATATCAATCTGTGCTTTTAACCATTTTCCAACTCGTACGGTTGTCTTAAATGCCAGCCGGACCTCTTCTTCTGTTGCAGACTCCTTCTCAGGAACTACCAGTGCTTTCAGTTCTTTATATTCTTTTTCTAATTTTTTTCTTTTATCAATCTGCGTAGTCAATTCAGGGACTTCTTCAAAGCTTACATACATTTCTCTTCTTTTACCATTCTGAGTAACTCTATGATAATAATACTCTTTGCCATTTATCTTTTTCTTAGTAATACTGCCTTCCGGCAATCGTGCAATCTCTCGCTCAAGTTCTGCTATTTGCCTCAGCAACTCTTCTTGTCCCATAATCAACACCTCCTATAATCAATTATACCCATTATACCCCGTTTTTATTCGTTATTCAAGGGTATAATGGGTATAATTGATTACATGCTCTGCTTTGTCTCTTTTTTTCACATATCATTCAACATTGCAATCTCTCGCTCCAACTTCACTATTTATCTCCGGTTTTTTCGGCATTTCCTCTATTCGTTTCTTTTGTACTTCTACATATCGAAGCAGAAGAAATACTAAAAATTCTAATACAACACCAATTGGTATATACAAAAGAGATAATTTATAACTGGATAATAGAAGGATTTTCATATAATTTTACTATCATTCTACCTTCATCATTCGATATCCAACCCCAACATGTGTCTGGATATACTGAACAGAATCGGAATTTTTCTCTAGCTTTTTGCGAAGTGTTGCCATAAATACCCGCAACGAAGCCACATCATTTTCCCAGCTATGTCCCCATATATTCTGAGTGATAAACGTATGGGTTAATACCGCTCTTCCCGTTTATCAATTGCCATTACCTCATGATTCAACTCATGTAATTTTATAGCGATATGCTTTCCAAATCTTCCCAAGCCTATCAGCAGAATTGTTTTCATTCAACTACCACCTCTCTCTATTAATTTCTCTTTATACTGTCCTAATTATCCTTTCTTTTATTTAAAATTTGTGTAAGGATATTTCATTTAGTATAAAGATGGTATAAAGATGGTAATTTCCTATGTGATTACTACTGCTCACGCAACAACTTTCTGCTTCGGATTGCAAACATAGTAACAGTTGTGCTCACTGCAAGAATATCACTAATCGGCTCCGCAATCAGCAAGCCCCAGACGCCCCAACCTGTCACAAACGGAAGAAGCAGTGCCAGTGGCATAAGCAGTATCACCTTCCGCAACAGGGCAAGGAACATGGAAATCAAGGATTCTCCCAAAGCTAAAAACGTCTGCTGACAGGCTGTCTGGGCACCCATCAGGCACATTCCTGCCATGAATACCCGAAGTGCCGGAATACCCATCTGTATCAGTTCCTGATTATCCGTAAAAATACCCATAAACATTCCCGGGAATACTTCTACCAACAGAACGATTCCCAATGAAAATGCCATACATATAACAAACAACGTCCGAAAGCATTTCTTTACCCGTTCCAGATTCCCTGCACCATAATTATAACTGACAATCGGCTGAGCCCCCTGTGCAAATCCCTGCATCGGCAACCAGACTACCTGCATAATGCTAAAGAGAATGGACATAACAGCAACATACATATCATTTCCATAATTTTTCATACCCGTATTGAAAATAAGCTGTATCAAACTTTCTGTAGACTGCATAATAAAAGGAGATACGCCCAATGCAAGAATGGAACCAATAATTCGTATATCCGGAATCATGTATTTCAACCGTAATTTCAAATGTGTTTTCTTACCTGTCAGAAAACGCAACACCCAGACAGCAGATACTGCCTGACTGATAATGGTTGCCAGTGCTGCACCTCGGACTCCTAATTTGAAACCAAAGATGAAAATCGGGTCTAACAAAATATTCAGTACTGCGCCAATACAAACGGTAGCCATACTGGTTTTAGCAAATCCCTGATTCGTAATAAAAGTATTTAATCCCAGTGCCATCTGAACGAAAATTGTTCCAATTAAATAAATACTCAGATAGCTGCTGGCATACGGAAGGGTCTGCTCGCTGGCACCGAACATCAGCAGTATCGGGTTCTTGGTTAATTGAAATACTACTGTTAAAATCACAGAAAATAACAGCAATAACGCAGTTGCATTTCCCATATATTTTTCTGCCTTTTCATGGTCCCCTTTTCCCATAGCAATTGCTGCTCTGGATGAGCCACCCATACCTGCCAATCCGGCAAAAGCAGACACCAGCATAACAATTGGAAATGTCACCCCTAAACCAGCCAACGCTTCGGTTCCTACCTCCGGAATCCGTCCAACGTAAACACGATCCACCATGTTATATAATAAATTCACCAACTGGGCAATTACAGTTGGTATCGCAAGCTTGAATAATAATTGCACCACCGGCTCCGTAGCCAGCACTTCTTCATCCTTATTCATATTCATTCCTCACAATCCTTAAAAATTTCGCCTTACTATACCATCAAAAAAATATATGTGATATACTATAATAATACAATTCCAGATAAATTTATAGATTTCTTGAAATTTTTAGAAAGAATTAATACTTTAGAATCGAGGTGTGAAATGGAACAACGATTAACTTATGTAATTGGACATAAGAATCCTGATACGGATTCTATCTGTTCTGCCATTGCATATGCATATCTGAAAAATATAGAGCATCCCGGATGTTACGCTGCCCGTCGTGCCGGTAATATCAATAACGAAACGAATTTTGTACTGAATTACTTTCATGTTGCTCCACCGGAATTCTTAGAGGATGTAAATGTCCAGATGAGAGATATTGATTTTCGGGAAACCAAAGGGGTAAAGGATACCATTTCCATTCGTGCCGCCTGGCTTCTGATGAAGGAACATGATGTGGTCACCCTTCCGATTACTCAGGGAGAGAATAAATTAGAAGGCCTGATCACCATTAACGACATTGCCAAATCATACATGGATGTATTTGACAATAATATTCTTGCCCTAGCCCGAACACCAATCAGCAACCTGTTGGAGGTGTTAGATGGTACGTTGATTTGCGGCAATCCTCATGCCCGGATTGTCAATGGTAAGGTATTAATTGGTGCCGCCAATCGTGACCTTATGGAAGCATGTATTGAGGAAGATGATTTGGTGTTAGTTGCAGACCGGGAGGATGCCCAGATTGAAGCAATCGAGCAGGGAGCTTCTTGTCTGGTTGTCTGCTTAAATGCTAAGGTAGCTCCTTCCATAGTGGCACTTGCAAAGGAACATCAATGCAATATTATAACCACCTATCTGGATACCTATGCGGCTGCCCGAATCATTAACCAGAGTATTCCAATAAAATATTTTATGCGCAGCTCTAATCTGGTCACCTTCCAATTGGATGATACCTTAGACAGTGTAAAAGAAGTGATGTCAAAGCTACGACATCGTGATTTTCCAATTACAGATGATGTTGGCAATTATTACGGTATGGTTTCCCGCCGGAACTTACTTGCCATGCGGCGGAAACAGGTGATTCTGGTAGATCATAATGAACGTTCTCAGGCAGTTTCCGGAATTGAAAATGCAGAAATATTAGAAATCATTGACCATCATAGAATCGGTTCTTTAGAGACCATCAATCCGGTATATTTCCGTAATCAGCCGGTAGGCTGTACGGCAACAATTATATATCAGATGTATTTGGAACAGCAGGTTACTCCACCAAAACACATTGCAGGGTTACTTTGTTCTGCTATCCTTTCAGATACATTAATGTTCCGTTCTCCAACCTGCACTTCTATGGATGAATCTGCTGCCCGACAGTTATCAAAGCTTGCAGAAATTGATATTGAGAGTTATGCCATGGAAATGTTCGCTGCCGGCAGTGATTTACTTGAGAAAACACCGGAAGAGATTTTCTATCAGGATTTTAAGACTTTTCATGTGGGTGATATTACCTTTGGTGTGGGACAAATCAGCTCTATGAACCGTCAGGAATTAACAGACCTGCAAACCAGAATTCACGATTATCTGAAGGATGCTTATCTCACAACCAAGTGTGATATGATTTTCTTCGTCATGACCAATATTTTAGATGAAGGCTCTAATCTGCTCTGCTATGGAGAACAGGCTGACCAATTGGCCGCAGAAGCATTCCAGACAGAGTTAACCGGAAATGTCTGCTACTTGCCGGGCGTTGTCTCTCGAAAGAAACAGATTGTGCCATTGCTGGTAAGCACCTTACAACAATGGGACAATTAAAAATCACTTTTTGTTATTGTGTTTTTGCTGAATTCCAATTTATAAAGTTGCCATTATAGCAAAGAAATAATTATAAGGCTACCCACTACAATTGAGGTAACCCTCAAATCAAGTAAGTAGCCTTTTCTTAATTCTGAATTTCAAAAAATACACATTACATTATATTCTTTAACTGCTCTACCAATTCCAAATCAGACTGGGTCAATTTGATATTTGTCTTTAACATCTGTCCATCCGGATGAGTAATCTGAACTTCAATAATACTTCCCTCACCCATTCCGGAATTCTTTAATGCATTCAAAAACATTGGAAACTTTGGATGATTTTGAACAAATTGCTCCCATAGTCCTTTTAATTTGAATATTGCTGCCGGATTCTTCATGTATATCGCCTCTTTTCTTTCATTTCTAGAATTCTCACATTCTAAAAATTTATCCATAGGATATACTGTATACTAAATTTCTTCTTTTTTCAACAAAAAGAGACGGATGTTTTTACTTTGCTACATCATATATCGATTCCAACAGTCAAAGAACCATTCCATACCTGCCATACCCAGAGAGAACAGGGTAATAACAAATACCAGAAAGATACCCCAGCCGTCGTATTTGGCCTGTTCCGTCCAAAATGTACTCACTAACACCTCAACCCCAAGGGATATCATGGCACAAGGCCATAAGTGCCAGATAGTATTATATGTTAATGTTGGCACAAAAATATGTGCCAGAAATATACATCCAAAAAACAGCAACATTAATCCTAGTGTAATCGTTCCAACCTTATGTGTCCGACGATTTTTTATAGAAGTATGGTTCCCTGTTTCCGGTTGTTCCATTTCTATTTCTTTTATTTCCATTTTCTTTGCTTCCATAGTATCACTCCTGTTCTTCCTTAACCTTTGTATTTTCCATCTGAGCCAGTGCCGGAAGTTCCTGTCTGTTTAACTCTCCTGTCGGTATCGGAGACTCCTGTCTGCTTAACTCTTCTGCCTGTGCCTCCAGACTTTCTTTCTTTCCTGCCACCATTTTAATACCAATGATAATCAATACCACTGCAACGACCACTTTTGAAATCAAATTCGTAGAAATCGGACCAATTAAATTCCAGATTACGTCTGGCAGCATACTCATTGTTAAATCACCCAGCATTATCACTCCAATGAAAATCAACAATCCTGCTATAATTCTGTAAATAGTTTTAGACATGCCTTTTTCTCCTGCAAATGGGATGATATAACTGTCTTCCATTTGCATAAACTTCTCCTCCGGTATTCCTCCCAGATTATTTGCATGGAAAAAACTGTATATCCATATAATTGCTGATACAAAAAGTAACTGAGCAATTCCTGTTAAGCTTGCAATGGCAATCGTTCCAAAGAAACCTATCAACAGAGAAAGTCCCATTTTCATAAATCCCAGATACATTTCTCCTGCTCCCGGCAACAGGGAACATAAAAATACTAAAAATCGATTCTTTTTTTGTTTCATCTTCATTTCCTCCAATTCATGCTTATTTTATTTTCTGAACTCTATTCCTGTTTCAACAATTCCTGCTTTTGGTTATCTTTCTCTATGAGCACCTGTTTTTCTGACAAATTACACATCCTGTCTGTAATCGTATTCACATGACTCAGAATCCCTTCTGTTACTTTATTCAGACCGGAAAGTATCCCCTGTTCCTGTTGGGCATAGTATTCTTCTTTCGTCATACCTGGTTCATTATGAGAAGAAACAGGCATTAAAAATAATAGAACCAATGCGGCTGCAATACCGCTAAAGGTTTTTATTTCATATAGAACCATCTGCTTTCGGATATGATGTCGGACATGATTCAAAGCAGTTTTTCTCTGTGTCTGGTCTATCTCCCGGATTTCCTGAAGCATTCGTTGTTTTAAGTAAGCCGGAGCCTTTAACATAGCATGCTCCTCAACATCTTCAATCAGTTCCAGCAGCTCCTGGTCTGTTATATATTCCTCTTTCATTTTGGCTCCTCCTTTCGATACATCTCCTGCAACATACTTCTTGCTCTATAAATCTGTGTCTGTACTGTCTTCAGCTTTCTGTGCAGTTTTTTTGCAATTTCTTCCGGACTATTCTCTTCATGAAAATACAAAACCGCCACTTCTCCGTATGGTTCTTTCAAATCCTGGCAAAAAGCAAGCAGTGTATTTCTTACTGATTTTTCATAAGCTTCCTGCTCAGGCAATCCGTCCCGGCTCTGTAACTCCGGCAAATCTGCCAAATCCATAGGTTCTGATCGGCGCTTTGCGGACTTTAGATAATCTGTACATTTATTTACAGCAATCCTGCACAACCACGCTTTCTCATTTTCTCCATCAAATGTATTCAAACTACGATATGCAGACAGAAATGTATCTTGCGTCAAATCCTCTGCGGCAAAATAATCCCCGATTGTCCGATAGCATATAGAAAATATTAAATTTTGATATTGGTCAATCAGCGCTGATATATTGACATTCAAAGACTATTTCACCTGCCTCTTCTCTCTGCTCTATCTATTATAACGACTTTCTCTCTTCTTTTTCTTCAAAAAAATGAAAAATGCACCAGAAATTTCTTTCTGATGCATTTTCCACACAATTGCTTTTCAATTACTTATTTCATTCCTTATTCAATGGCAATATAATTCTTTTGCTCTACTGTCTGGACATCCTTCTTTGGAATAGTCAGCTGTAGGATACCATCTTCAAATTTCGCCTTAACCTCTTCCTGGGTAACATCTTCACCTACATAGAAGCTACGACTCATACTGCCCACATAACGTTCCTGACGGATATATTTACCGGTTTTCTTATCCTTTTCGTCCTTATCCAGACCCTTAGAAGCAGAAATGGTAATATAACCATCTTTCAATTCTGCATTTACTTCATCCTTCTTAAAGCCAGGTAAATCGATATCAACCTCGTAGTGGTCATCCATATCTCGTACATCTGTCTTCATTAAGTTCTTAGCATGCTTACCATACAGCTGATGCTTTACAGGTGCTAAGCCCTTCTGAAATTCCCGTTCAAATTCCTTATCAAAGGAATCCATCCAATCATCAAATAAACTTTCTCCAAAAATACTAGGTAACATAAGACATTTCTCCTTTCATACATGAACTTATCTGTTCATAAAAACCGTTTTGGCACGATCAGAGAAATCTGAGGTGTCGAGTCATTAACATCGGAATCCGGAACCTATCTCACTACTTTTTGTTCCCTTTCCTTTGTTCTAGTTGTACTATAACACCTATTATTAGCACTGTCAATAGTCGAGTGCTAATTTCACAAAATATTCACAATTTTATTCGCTAATATGAGCTTCTACCACTACACTGGTATCTCCTTGTTCCTTCATCTTCTGCTTCATCTCATACATTTCTCCATCTGCCCGATGAAATACACTATCATAATCTCCGTCTGCATCACAAATTGCAAATCCGATTGCCGCAGAAACCTTAATATTACCTTTCTTTTCATCCAATCCTTCTTGAAATTCCGTAACTAATTCCCTGCACATCTGTTGGTTTAAATTCTTCTTAATGACTGTAAATTCATCACCGCCAATACGGTAAACCGATTCCTGGTCAAATACATTTATCAGCTCCTCTGATGTAGCAATAATTAAGTCATTTCCGCAACCATGCCCATAAGTATCATTAATCTGTTTCAACCCATTAATATCTACAACAAATACAGCAAATGACTCTTTTTTCTCCTTCCATTCTTCATTAATCGTCATTACATCATGCAGATATGCGGTATTATTCTTTACGCCGGTTAATTTATCTATGTAAGCAAGATTTTTAATATATTCTATTTTAATCTTTAACTGTTTGGCGGTCTCTTTTAAACTATCAGACAGAATTCCAACTTCATCCTTTGACTTACAGGTAAACGAGACATCCAGATTCCCATTTGCAATCTCATTGGCTGCCACTGTTAACTCTTTCAGTGGCCGGATAATCGTTTTTGCGATTGTTGCGGTGACCAGGGTAAATATCATGATTATGAGAATGGTCAAAGCAATAATACTCATTATCAGATAATTGGATGAACGGTTAATCTCTGAAATCGGAGCTGTCACCGACAGATACATACCATTTCGAAGGAATTTAGACGATATTTTATCCTCTTCTGTATTAATGACTGTACCTTCCGAATTATATCTGCTATAAATAACACTGGAATTCTCATCCGTTAGAAATGCATATCCGGTATCATAGACTTGTATGCTGTCCACTTCTTTCATGATGTAATTAAAATCAATATCCATTCCTACTATTCCCACTAATTCATCATTTTTATAAACCGGAATGACATAAGAAATCATATATACATCAATATTCTGATTATAATACGGCTGTAGCCATAAATCCTTTCCATATTGAATGGTAGTGTAATACCAGCCTACATGCTCTGTATCATCACTATCATATTCTTCAATATCTGTTAACTCTGTATCAATAAAGTGTCCGCTTTTCTTATCCTTCACCCAGAAAAACCCAGCTTTAGAAGAAGTAATATCCGGATTAAACCGTACATAGATAGCAACTGCACCTTCTGTCTCCTTTGCAATTGTTAATCCTAATTCACTAAGCTCTTGCGTATATTCTTTCAAATACTCCTCGTCATTCATAAGTCTGGTTGTACTTTCCAAATTATTAATCGTATATTCTGAAAGAATTTCCACTGACTGCTCCATCCGACCCAGAATCCCATTTAATTCCTGGGCTTTTTCACTACAAGTCAGATTCATAATATCTGCCGAAGACTGGTTCATTGCCCTTCGAATCCATATTGTTCCAATCCCACCAATTAGAACTGTAGAAACTATAATTACCACAATAACCAGAGAAACTATCTTTGTCTGAATGGATTTCATACTATTACCACCTTGTAAAACTATCTGCTTCCTTTTAAGAATTTCTAACTATTCTATATAGAATAACAAAACATGCGTCACAAAAGCGACACACATAGATTCTGTTTTCTATGATTTCTTTAATAATTATATACTATTTTATATAAAAAAGCACCGGAAACTCTAACTTTTAAGAATTTCCAGTGCACAAGGAGGTTGTGAAACTATTTTTACTCCAGCTTACACCTCCGGTCCTCTAAAGATTAAATGATATGGATTTCTGTCATCGCTTAAACTTAAGAATGCTTCCTCTTTCTCCTTAACAATATCGATAGAATCCCCGATTTCAGGAATTGCCTTTAACTCCTCTTCATACCGCTTGATATTCGGGTAATCAAAGGACTTTGCAAAATTCAGTTTATAGATATAATAATAAATATAATCCAGCCGAAGCAAAGTCTGATACAGTAACTTATCTGCTTCTGTAATCTTCTCCCCAAGAAGAAATGTTCTTGTTGCCAGACGTTCATTGATGTTTTCCAATGTATCCCGTACCTGATATGTCCAGCGTTCATATTCGTTTATCAAAAAAGGAGCCTTGCTACACAGATTTTTTCTGTTTTGCAAAGATCCCTTTCGACATCTTTTTCTACTTATAATTTTGTCATTACCTAATCAAACATTCTATCCGAATAGATCAATTTACAGCCACCACTTCTTGAAATTTCTTCTTTAGCTTAATAATAACTACTATGGATGCAACAGCAACCACAGTCAGAAAACTGTAAATCAATACATACGAAACATTGGTAGAAATCACATTTCCTAAATACTCCGTTGCCAATCCACTTATAAGCGGCGACACAAAATCCACTGTGGTATGGCAGACAAGACAAATAAGCACTCCCTGCCAGCTCTTCTGCTTACTAACGTAATAGCATACCAACAGGCTCATTGCCAGGTGAAAAATTATTGTTAAAATACGTTCATATCCTGCTAACAAAAAAAGTCCCGGTGCAGTGGTCACCAACTGTTCCTGTAGCGCTACCAATTGCGATACGTCCACGCCTGCTGCTTTTGTTTGCTCAATAACAGTTGCAAAGCTACCTGTATTTATCATAATCGCATATATTAAGTTATTAACATACGCCATTCCTATCAGCAACATCGCTTCAATTCCGCCATGTCCCAGACCTGCTGCCACGCCACGTTCAAAGGTCATTTTCTTTTTTAAAATCCTGGCAACAATATATCTTCCTGCCACTTCAAACAGTGCTGCAGTGAACGCAAGTATCAGGCAATACAGCACATACTGATTCATAGCAAATGCCTGAAATCCTTGATTCAATGCCAGAACATTCAATATTGGTATCCGGATGCAAAGCTGAAATACTATAAAACCTGCTGCTCCCAGCAACCATGCTGTCCAGACTCCCTTGCCTTTATTCCTGACACCATAAATCACATACAATGCGATAGGCAGTAGTATTGAAATGCACAATGTAATACATATTGTAATAATACTTCCAATTCCAACCATAATGCTATCCTCTTATTTCATTCATACATCATTTCCTTAGTACATCATTTCTTCCAGTACCCAATGACCATTCTCATATACTGCTACGCCTTCTGAATAATACTCTTCCTGAATTGGCTCATCTGCCGGCCACTCTACGGTTCCCTTTACTAAAAACGTGCATCGGTCTTCATCAATAGTTTTAATTCGTACTTCGAAATCTGTCCAGTCTACGTAGTAACCTTTTCCTCCGCTCAACGCCATATTAATACAAAGTACTCCATCCTGTTCTAAATACTTGGACTGGTCTTCATATGGATAATGATATAGTAACCGGTCTGCCTCTTCCTTCGTATACACGGTAAGAAGATACTCCTCTAAATCCGAAAGAGTTTGAAAATTATCATCTGTCACCCGATAAATCATATCTCCATCCATTGGCTCTTCTTCATGTGACAAATCACCCAATTCGAATATATACAGCATACAATTTAGATTTTCTCTAAATAGATTGCTTAGTTCTTCCTCGGTAATCGTTTCATTTTGTCCTGATGCACTACCGGCTTCTGTTGATGCATCTTCATCTTTCTCTTGCTTAGTTGAATTTTGCGTGGCGATTTCTGTTTCACTGCCAGGTTCTAACTGTTTATCTTCTGTTTGAGAATTTCCATTTGCATTGCATCCACTTAGCATAATACCGCAAATTGCCAATCCCATCACAACACTTCTTAATTTCATCCATTGATCCTTCTTCATAATGATGTTCTCCTTATATCTGCCTTTTACATATCTGCCAGTTCTTCTGCCAAGCTTTGAATCTGCTGTACCATAGCTGCAATATTCTCTGTTCCTGCTGTATTTTCCTGTGTTGCAGCTGTTACATGTTCAATACTTTCATAACTCTCCTGCATATTTTCACTAACCTGTTTCATACTTGCCGCTACTTCCCGGCTACGCTCCCGTACCAATTCTGCAATTTCATCCATACTTAATATCTGTGTGGTCATTTCATTATTTGAAGCAGTAATCACTGTTGCAGAACTCTCAGCCTCGCGTATGGTTTTCATTCCTTCCTTCGTTAAACTTGCATTTTGTTCCATTGCCGATTTTGTTTGTTCTGTGTCCTGTACTACCTGATGAATAATATCTGCAATTTCTTCCACAGCCGACTTCGTTTGCTCCGACAGTTTTTGAATCTCTGAAGCAACCACTGCAAATCCTCTGCCATGTTCACCGGCTCTTGCAGCCTCAATCGAAGCATTCAGTGCCAGTATATTCGTTCTGGCAGAAATCCCCGTGATTACCTGAATAATCCCCAGAATCTCTGTAGATTCCTGCCCCAGCTTATTCATATGCTGTTTGCAATCTTCTGTACTGTCTTGAATCTGTTGCATGCTTTGGGTAGCCGATATCATTTTATCTTGATTTTCCTTGGTCTTACTATTTACCTGTTCTGCCAATGATGCAATCTGATGATTCATAGTACTTAATTCTTCCAATTGGGTAGAAATATCCTGTATACTCACATTTGTCCGCTCCAACTGCTGTGTATTATCTGAAAAACCAAGCAGCATTCGTTCTGTTTCCTGTGCAATCTGTTCATTTGCTTTGATTGAAGAATCTGTAATGACTGATAATTCTTCCACCATATGATTCAAATTTCCTGCTGTGGCTGCAGATTGCTCTTTCATTTGCTGCATCTGTTCCAAAACTAACCGCTGTTCCTCAGCCCCCATCAGATTTCCAAGCATACTGGCTGTCCTCTGGCACAACATAATAAAAATCGCCGCTATCGCAATCAATATTAATGCTCTAGGTACCACTCCATAAATAAGTACAGATTTTAACACTGTTAAATTCTTATCCGGTAACGTCTGCAAATAGAATGCAGCTATCTGTCCGATAGATACGCCAAAAACAGAAAGTACAGTGACAAAAATATTTAATTGCCTTGAGAAATACAAGCTTGCTATGGCAATTGCATAGATATAAAGTACAACAACATGATAGGTTAATGTGGTAACAGCCATCGTCACAAAGAAGACGGCGCAAAGTACATTGACATATTTCACCCATCCCCCCTGCTGCTTACACAGATTCACTAATATGGTTGGGAGCCACAGGAATACAGAACCTACTCCATATGCGAATGTCATGATTTTCATATCCACCACAAATATCCCAAATACATTTAATAAGTACACTACGGTAAAAATTAAAAATGTGATTCGCATAACCTTTGCTACCACTCGGTTTGCTTGCTTTTCATTTTCCAATAATACAGGATTTACCATTTAATTTTCCTCCTTCATTAACATTAAGGTACTTTGAAACTCCATAGTCAGCATGGATGATATTTCTTCTTTTGTAAAAGAACAGACTTTGCCTGCCAGCAACACGCATATCCCAAAGGTATACAACCATACCTGCCGAAATAGTAATTCTGCCTGCTCTTTGGATAAATCATAATCGTTCTGTATAACTTCCAGACAGATTTCAACCGTATCTCCGAGTTCCTTTACCATATCTGAATATGTCTGACTTTTGTCATGCTCCTGCATATACAACAATTGAAACAATTTCGGTTCTTCTATGGAAAACTGAATCATTTTGATTCCAAATTCCTTAAAAGCAGGTGGATGATTTACCGCATCATGCACATAGGCTTCGAATTCCTTCATTGCCATCTTGCGTACCTCTTGTTGCAATTCTTCCATATTCTTAAATGCCGTAAAAATAGGGGAAGAAGAAGTACCCAATTCCTTTCCCAATTCTCTCGCAACTAATGACTGGATACCATTCTTTCTTACCATTTTAAAGGCGACATTAATAATCTCATCTCTTGTATATTTGGGCTTCGGTGGCATAATATGTTCTCTTTCCTTTCACAAATCTCACGTTATAAAACATATGTTGCGTAACATATGTTTTATTATACCATATCACAACCCAAAGTCAATTTATAAAAGTTACGATTTTTTGACTATTTCCTGAAATGTTTTATCTACGTCATAGGTTCCTTCCACTAAACCGGGGATCTCTTTATATGCCTTACAGATACTGACACTAACTTCCGTAAAAATACTTCTGATTTCTGCATCTGAATAGGTACATCCTCCTGTCACCAAAAGAGTTGCCATGCTGTGGGCAACTAGCCATAAATCTCGAAAATAATGGTCTGCAGCGAAGGCATTCATATTATAAATGCTCTGCAACGATTCCCGAACCAGATTCTGTGTATAACGTAACTCATCCATAGCATAATGACTATCTTCCGAATCATCTGATTTATCACTCAGAAATAAAAGCCGATATAATTCCGGTTCATCCTTTGCAAACTGAATGTATTGCATTCCTACTCCCCGGAATGGTATTTCTTCAGAAAGTCCTTTATGAATATAGTCCCGATAGATATCCTGTGCTTTACTGCGAACTGCCTTTTTCAATTCCTCCATAGTTGGATAGTGAACAAAAATAGGTGCAACCGTGGTTCCCAGATGCTTTGCAAGTTCCCGGGTGGTCAGACACTCCATCCCTTTTTTCCTTACAACATCCAACCCATACTCTGCGATTTCTTCTTTTGTAAACTGTGGTTTTCGTGGCATATGTATTCTCCTTTTATTTTATATCTCCCATTATCTATCGTTTGTTATCTAACATTAGTTATATTATATTGTAAAAAGTTCCCATTGTCAAATTTTGCTTTTCTTTATGTTAGCTATGATGTTGACCACTTGTGATAAAAGTCTTATTCTATAGTATGGATACTGGCAGGCTTTAACGTAGCACGCCTTGGCATTTTGTCTTATATGCAAATGGAGCAGATTCATTGGTATCATCCGCTCAATAGTACCCATCCCAATACTTTCGAATATTACCGGCAACCGCAGTAGAACTCAGTTTTTCAATGGGGCGGTTTACTAAAACGATAATTATCATATTGTCTTTTTCATATATGATGTTATAAGAATTATATACATCTGTACATCCACCATGGAGAAGAGTCCCACCTCCGACATAAAGGCCACAGGCATACTCCCCATCCGGAGTTATCATTTTTTCAAAAGCAGCATCTCCCAGCACATCTCCATGCAACAGACCATAATCCCATTTGTAAAGATCAATTACGCTGGCATTTACTTCTCCGGCTCCTTTCACAGTCGCTTTCGGAATACTGTAATACCGCCCGGCAGCATCATATGCTTTGGTTGTAGTTCCCTGAAATTCCAAATTGCTTTCACTCATACCACAGACATCAAAAATATGATTCCGGACATAACTATCATAGTCTTCACCGGATACCTGTTCTATAATACAAGCCAACAAATAGTAATTCAGATTACAATAATTGAATTGATTAATCTCTGTCATTAATGGCACATCCGGAAAATACTGCAGCACAATATCCTCTTCTACCATTGTACCATTTAATTCTGCCTGCCACAGTTCATCCGCCACTTCCGGCGGATAAAATGCATTTAAATCATTAATATGATCCTGTAATCCGGAACGCATATGCAGGAGCATATCAATTGTAATATCTTCTCCATATTTATAATCCGGAAAATATTTCGAGATGGAATCAGTTGTAGAGAGAAGTCCATCTTCTTCTAATTGCAGAATACAGGCAGCTGTCATCTGCTTTGTAATAGAGCCAATCTCATAAGTACTATGTATCGTGTTCATACCAGCATCCGAATTCTTCTCATCAGACAAGCCATAACCTTTTGCAATTATAATTTCATCCTCAACCGCAACCAGAATGGAACCTTGAAAATCACATTTTGTCAAATAGGTATCTACATCTGTTATAAAGGTTTGGTACTCAGCACGTTCACTGAAAATTTCCGCTTCTGATTCATAATTTTGATTCCGGACAGTTTGGCTTCCACATCCTGTACAATTCCAAAATAAAATCAAAATTATAATCCCTGATATACATTTATGCCATTGTTTCATGATAACCTCCTGCTACACATCTTTATTCCTCTGTTCCATAGAACCAAAGCAATGCATTTCGAATCGATGGTTTGAATACGGTATTATGACCATGCCCCTCTATCTTCTCGTATTTTAGTGTTAATCCCTGATAATTTCGCTCTTCTATCTGTTCCACAAACTGGTCAATTGCAATGACAAAATTACTGTCTTCCTCTTCACCCACTGTTATATAGACATTGCAGTTCAAGTCCTGATTATTTTCAAAATACTGTTCTTCAAAATCATCTGCAAATTGCAGGTCTGTACATGCCTGCATAGAAGGGCTTCCAATATAGTAATTTTGAAATGTGTTCTTTCCTATGGTATCCCTGTGAAACAGGGCATAAAATGCCCAATAGCCACCATATGAATGTCCGGTCAACGTCATATTATCCGGAGATACAGAATAAATTTCGGAAAGATAAGGAACCAAGTTGTCCACGATAAAATGCAGATAACTATCCGGATGCTTTACCAAATCCCGCTCCCGAATAGTTTCATAGTCATAATCATTCGGATAACCAATACTCACAAGTATTACATCCTGAATTTGACCGGTGGTCATCAATGGTCGAAGCTCCGGATGATCACTTAATCTCCATACACCGTCTGTCATTACAACCATTGGATATTCCTTTTCTTCATCATAATCGGGTGGTAAAGAAATATGTACAACAAAGGTATCGTCAATTTCTTTGTCATAAATGGTTAGTTCCTGGATATATTCAGTGCAGGACGGATCTATCATTACAACTTCATCATAATACTCATGCTCCGTAGACAATTTCCCTAAGACAATACTCTCCCGTTCTTCCGGCAGCAAGGAATCCACTTCTTCCTGCTTTGCACATCCAAACAGCAACATACCACAACTAATCATCATAATTACCTTAAGAACTCTGCTTTTTGCTATCATTAATAATATCCTCCTTTTATTTCTGTAATATACGATCTGTTTTATTAAGGATAGCAGAATTCTAAAGAATCATTCTGTCCGTTTTAGCTAAGATTTGTCCTCTTTTAAAGGCATATATAAATATCGTTCATTTCTTCCATTCCTACAATAGCTAACCTCTAAGGTTTCATTATCCGTAATATGGTATGAGGAGCACGGAATCACTTCCGTATAAATCCGATACCACAAGTGCTGCATTCCTTCCTTGGCAGGTTCTTCGCAGTAGAATTTCAACCATTTTCTTGCAGGTATTTCAACTACACTATATACCTCCGGTATATCTTCTATCTCACTATTTACACCAAAGGCATACCACATACTCCCATCTATATCATAACGATATCCCAAAACGGCATCTGTAAATGTTCCCTCGGATGCCAGTTTACAGATACCATCGAAGTCTGCATCACAGCACTGTTGAACAAATGCCGGTATTCGCTGATTATTTTCTTCATAATCCGTGTCTGGAAATGCTTTTTTATATCCTACCAGCCGAATCTCTTTCATCTGCTCTACACTATAATCCAAGGTGCTCCCACCTACTGCCTGAATTTTCAAAATAACTCTTGTAAATGTTTTCAGTCCTCGTCTGTTCTTACGCACATAAGAAGGGGAAACGCCGTGAAATCGCAGAAAAGCTTTAGTAAAACTTTCAGCGGTATCATAACCATATTTAACTGCAATATCTAAGACCGTTGCGCTAGTATTGATTAGTTCTTCGCCAGCCAAAGAAAGCCTTCGGTTTCGAATATATTCTCCCAATGCATATCCTGTAATTACACGAAAAACCGTACGAAAATTATACTCAGAAGAAAACACCTGATTTGAAATATTTTCCCCTGTAATTAATTCATCCTCTAATAAATGCATCTCAATATAATCAATTGCTGTTTGAAGACTTTCTAACCAATTCATTTTTTAATCCCAATATCTACTGTTTAAATACACTAATTGCCTGATTCAGATTATCCGCTAATTCTTTCATATCACTGGTCTTCTTACTAATATCTGCAATGGAATCACCCATGGTTTCAACAGATAATGCACATAATAGATTTCATTATTAATCACTATATCATCGCTATAAAATGTATTACCTTTATTAATAACTTCATCTACAACTTCAGGATCCGCTTTTGTTCCTTCAATTCTATTACCATTCTCGTCTCTTATGGAAGATAACTTTCTAGTATCTCCTAAAAATACCGTAAGTTCAATATTATGTTCATGAAAACTGTCAACGTATGTTCTGTCTTCTAAAATTTCTCCATAATTTACTAAACATCAACAACAACTTCATAAAATTTAACTTCGTTTTTTCATTTACATTCCTCCCTAACTCCTGTAAACGTTTTCATCAAGATGCTTTTTCGTTCAAATTATGCTATCTGATGAAAATATGTATTAGTAAAAATAGATAATACTATTATACTACATTTGTAATATATTTCCATAGTATATTTAATTGTTAAATTATGGTTTAACGCAATAACCTTCAACCGCGGTGGATGAGGATATACATTC
>CAMEWU010000007.1 GCA_945946715.1 uncultured Clostridium sp.
CTACGCCATGCGTACCTCGTCTTCGCTCCGCTGCGACTCGGTATAGGGCTGCGCCGGGAGGCTACGCCATGCGTACCTCGTCTTCGCTCCGCTGCGACTCGGTATAGGGCTGCGCCGGGAGGCTACGCCATGCGTACCTCGTCTTCGCTCCGCTGCGACTCGGTATAGGGCTGCGCCCTATAAGAACAGATAATGACAGATGGAGGCGAATGCAAGCATTCTCTCACATCTATCATTATCTGTTCTTGCATGGCTTGGAAAAGTATGATATACTCATGGGAGCTATAAAGTTAAAGGAGGATTTTTTCGATGAAGCACGTTAAGACTTTAACCAATAAGACATTAAAAAGTACTATGGAAAAAGGCGGTTGCGGTGAGTGCCAGACTTCTTGTCAGTCAGCTTGCAAAACCTCTTGTACCGTTGGAAATCAGACCTGCGAGAATAAGAGATAATCCGTGTTAGATGAAGCGTAAGCAGAAGAGAGGACTGCAATTGAGCTGTCCTCTCTTCTATGTTGTGTTATAATTGACCGATAGATAGTGCGTCGGTTGAATGATAGTTTAGGAGAAAATTGTGATTCATCAGTATAAGAACAATGGCTATAATATTGTAATGGACGTGTGCAGTGGAGCGGTACATGTGGTAGATGATATTACCTATGATGTTATAGCTGTGTATGAGAAGAATAACGAAGTTAATAAGGCTACAAATCTGGATGTACTGGAGAACAGTCTGCCCGCATATACAAGAGATGATTTGAAAGAAGCATTGGATGAGGTTGAGGAATTAAAGAGCAATGGTGAACTGTTTGCGGAAGACGTATATAAAGAGTTTGTCCTTGACTTTAAGAGACGAAAGACAGTAGTTAAGGCATTGTGCCTTCATATTGCCCATGACTGTAATCTGGGATGCCGATACTGTTTTGCGGAAGAAGGCGAGTATCATGGTGACCGTTCATTAATGAGCCTGGAAGTAGGTAAACAGGCATTGGATTTTCTGGTAGCGAATTCAGGAAACCGCAGGAATCTGGAAGTGGATTTCTTTGGTGGGGAACCGACCATGAACTTTGAGGTAGTGAAGGAACTGGTTCGTTATGGCAGAAGCTTAGAGGAACCGCATCATAAGAATTTTCGCTTTACATTAACAACCAATGGAATCCTGTTAAATGATGAGATTATGGAGTTTGCCAATAAAGAAATGGCAAATGTGGTATTGAGCATTGATGGAAGAAAGTCAGTAAATGACTATATGCGACCGGCACGAAATGGGAAAAGCACTTATGATATCATTGTACCGAAGTTTCAGAAGTTTGCGGAACTGAGAAATCAGACCAATTACTATGTGCGGGGGACATTTACCCATCATAATCTGGACTTTTCTGAGGATGTCCTTCATTTAGCAGATTTGGGATTTAAGCAGATTTCTGTAGAACCGGTAGTTGCACCTCCGGAGGAACCATATGCCATTCAGGAGGCAGATTTGCCACAGCTTATGGACGAGTACGATAAGCTGGCTAAGGAAATGGTAAAACGGGAAAAGGAAGGAAATGGATTTAACTTCTTCCATTTTATGATAGATTTAACACAGGGACCATGTGTGGCAAAGCGATTGTCCGGATGTGGTTCGGGAACGGAATATCTGGCAGTCACCCCATGGGGAGATTTGTATCCTTGTCATCAGTTTGTAGGACAAGAGCAATTCAAGCTGGGAAATGTCTATGATGGTATACAGGCAGAAGAAATCCGGGATGAGTTTAAGCTTTGTAATGTATATGCAAAGGAAAAGTGCAGAAATTGTTTTGCACGGTTTTATTGTAGTGGCGGCTGTGCTGCCAATTCCTATAATTTTCATGGCAGCATTTTAGATGCCTATGACATCGGGTGCGAATTACAGAAAAAGCGGATAGAATGTGCCATTATGATAAAGGCTGCGTTGGCAGACCAGGAAGAAAAGGAGAAAGAAGAAGCATGAAGAATCAAAAGGTAAAGAGTTTGCTGGTAATCGTGCTGTTCTTACTGATAACCGTAGGATGTGCCTATATTGATTTATATGGTTTGATGGGTTCCGGTAAAGCAGAGGATATCACACTGGGTCTGGATCTGGCTGGTGGTGTCAGCATAACTTATGAAATCGAGGACAAAGATGCCTCAGCAGAAGATATTGCAGATACGGTATACCGTTTACAAAAACGTGTTGAGGAGTATAGCAAGGAAGGCGAAGTTTATAAACAGGGAGATAACCGAATTGCAATCGAGATTCCGGGCGTGGAAAATGCTAATGAGATTCTGGAAGAGTTAGGTAAACCGGGTGCCTTGGAATTCCTTGATCCTGACAATTATAGTTTGTTTGCAAGTGGACAAGAATATGAAACAGTTTTGACCGGTGCAGACATTGAAATGGCTCAGGCAGCCATTGATAATTCCAGCGGAACCAATGAATATCTAGTACAACTGGAATTCGGGGATGCCGGTGCACAGCGGTTTGCAGAAGCTACAGCAGCGAATATCGGCAATCCAATTTATATTATTTATAATGGTGAAGTAGTAAGTTACCCGACGGTTAAGAGTGCGATTACAGATGGTGCCTGTGTAATCGATAATATGGAAGATTATGAATCGGCAGATGCTCTGGCAACTACCATCCGAATTGGTGCATTGCCACTGGAACTGAAAGAATTACAGTCTAATATAGTAGGTGCAAAATTAGGTGAAGATGCCATTGAGACTTCTTTACTTGCCGGATTAATTGGTTTGGCTTTGATTGCAGTCATTATGATTTTTGTATACCGTTTCCCAGGACTGGTTTCTGTATTTTCATTAATCAGTTATACAATTTTAATGGTATTATGCCTGAATCTGTTTGATGTTACCCTGACATTACCGGGTATTGCAGGTATTCTGTTATCCATTGGTATGGCTGTGGATGCTAATGTTATTATATTTACACGTATTAAGGAAGAGATTACAGCAGGGAAGTCTGTGAAACTGGCAGTACAGGGTGGATTTCAGAAGGCAATGTCTGCGATTCTGGATGGTAACATTACAACCTTGATTGCGGCAGCAGTATTGTGGATGATGGCTTCCGGATCTGTGAAGGGATTTGCGCAGACTTTGGCATTGGGTATTGTTTTATCCATGTTTACAGCATTAGTAGTAACCAAGTTGCTGTTAAATGCATTTGTAGAGTTAGGTGCAGATAATCCGAAGTTCTTTGGTAAAATTAAGGAACGTAAAGTGCGGGATTATGTGAAGAACAGCAAGGTTTGTTTTGTGATTTCTGCATTAATAATTATTACAGGTTTTGTATTCCTTCCATTGAATAAAAATAATGAAAATATTGGACATGTGTTGAATTTCAGTATGGAATTCATGGGTGGTACTTCTATGACAGTAGAATTCGATAAGACTTATACTTTAGCTGAAGCAGAGGCAGAGATTCTACCGGTACTGACAGAAGCAACCGGTGTTCCGGGTTCTGAAATACAGTTGCAGAATGTTCAGAATTCTACATCATTGATTATTAAGACACCGCAATTGACACTGGAGCAGCGCCAGGCAGCAGAAGCAGCTTTGGAGGAGAACTTTACGGTAAATAATTTCTCATTAGAGAATATAAGTTCAACAGTAAGTAAGGAAATGCAAAGAGATGCCATTGTATCTGTTGTGTTTGCCACATTGTTAATGTTGGTATACATCGCATTACGATTTAAGGATGTCCGCTTTGGTGCCAGTGCTGTATTGGCATTGTTACATGATGTACTCTTTGTATTTACCTTATATGCAGTAGCGCAGTTATCAGTAGGTAATACATTTATTGCATGTATGCTGACAATTGTAGGTTATTCTATTAATGCAACCATTATCATCTTTGACCGAATTCGTGAGAATTTGAAGTTTATGGATGAGAAGAAGGTTGGCTTAAAACAGATTGTAAACACCAGTATTACTCAGACATTTACCCGAAGTATTTATACAAACCTGACAACCTTTGTTATGGTATTGGCATTGTATATTGTGGGAGTTTCGTCAATTAAGGAGTTTGCTTTGGCATTGATGGTAGGTGTATTGGGAGGTACTTATTCATCAATTTGTATTACCGGTCCGTTGTGGTATTATATGAGAACGAAAATCGGGAAAAAGAAAACATCAGATGGCAATGCTGTTGTGTAAATAATGTAAGAACAAGGCTGTTCGGATGGGGAAATCTGAACAGCCTTGTGAGGTTTTGAACATGAAAGAAAAATGGATTTTACTAAACAAGAAGGCTGATTTTTATCAGTTGGCGGATCAATTTCATATCGACCCGGTGATTGCAAGGGTTATTCGAAACCGGGATATCATTACGGAAGCGGATTTTCAGCGATATCTGAATGATGATACTACTTTGTATGATCCTTATTTATTGAAGGATATGAGAAAAGGTGTTGAAATAATTAAAAATGCAATTGCCCAACAGGAAAAAATCCGAATTATTTCCGATTATGATGTAGATGGAATCATGTCCAATTATATTCTCTATCAGGCATTACACCGTTGCGGTGCAAATGTGGATTACCGGGTGCCGGATCGAATCACAGACGGTTATGGAATGAATGAAGGGATGGTTCGGGAGGCATATGAAGCAGGGATTCGGGTACTGTTAACCTGCGATAATGGGATTTCAGCACTGCTTCCAATTGCATATGCAAAAAATCTGGGTATGACAGTGGTTGTGACGGATCATCATGATATTCCTTTTGAATATGACGAGGAAGAGAAGAAGGAGTATATTCAGTCAGTTGCAGATGCGGTGATTGATCCAAAGCAACCGGATTGTGACTATCCGTTCCAAGAACTTTGCGGTGCAGGAGTTGCTTATAAATTTGTACAGGTTCTTTATCAGGAATGCGGTATTGATAAAATAGAGGCAGATGAATTCATTGAATTTGTTGCCATGGCAACTGTTTGTGATGTGATGCCTTTACGAGATGAAAACCGGATACTGGTACGTCGGGGATTGGAAGAATTAAACCGGACTGGCAATTTTGGACTTCGGGCGTTGATAAAGGTAAATGAGCTTAGTACTCAGAAGGTAATGTCTTATCATCTGGGATTTGTGCTGGGACCATGTATCAATGCTACAGGACGACTGGAAAATGCAAAGCTGGCACTGGAACTGTTGCTGGAACAAAATTATGATCAGGCATTAATAACGGCAGAACGATTGAAAATTCTGAATGATGAACGAAAAGAATTGACCCAGAAGGGTATTGAGGCGGCCATAGAACAGATAGAAACTACTTCATTATCAGAGGACCGGGTGCTGGTGGTTTATCTTCCGAATACCCATGAAAGTCTGGCAGGAATCATTGCCGGGAGGATACGGGAACGGTATTATCGTCCAACTCTTATTTTGACAGATTCAGAAGAAGGCTTGTTAAAAGGGTCTGGCCGTTCCATAGATGGATATAATATGTATGAGGCATTAACAGAATGCAGGGAATTGCTGGTGAAATTTGGTGGACATCCAATGGCAGCAGGGTTCAGTATTCAGGCAAAGGATCTGGAGTATTTCCGTCATAAGTTAAATATATTGTGTGAGTTATCAGATGAGGATTTGACCCCTAAATTATATATAGATGTTCCAATGCCAATTGATTATATTCGGTTTGATTTGATTGATCAGTTAGAGTTGCTGGAGCCATTTGGCAAAGGAAATGAGAAACCGGTTTTTGCACAGAAAAATATAAAGGTCCGGTCCGCAAAAGTTCTGGGCAGGAATGGAAATCTGCTGAAACTGGAACTGGAAAGTGAAACCGGTGCAAAGATAGAAGGCATTTACTTTGAAGTAGAAGAATTCATGGAAAATATTAAGCGTTGGTTTGGAGAAGCAGAATGGGATCAGATGATGAAAGGCTGGCTGAATACAGTAGCACTTGATATTGCTTATTATCCTACAACCAATGAATTTAATGGTATGCGTGCTTTGCAGATTGTAATTAAGAGCTATTTACCCCATACCCTTGATTTTTCAAAGGAATAACCGTATACTGATACAAACGAAAGAGAGTTTGAGAGCATAGGAAAGTGTGGTGACAATCCCATGGAACAAAAACCAGAAAATCAGGAAGTTAACAATGAACTGCCGATGGAATTTCCCAATTTAAAGCAACCATTGGTAGGTGGTGCAACCGTTGGAAAGAAGAGGGAGAAGAATTTAAGTACTCCTGCTGATTTCACACCGCCGGATGAACTATTTCAGGATTTGATTCAACATATTCGGCAGTATCATCCGTCTACAGACACTTCGATTATTGAAAAAGCATACCGGGTTGCCAGTGAGGCACATAAGGATCAAAAAAGAAAGTCCGGAGAGCCTTATATTATTCATCCGCTATGTGTTGGTATTATCCTGGCAGAACTGGAAATGGATAAGGAAACCATTGCTGCTGGAATCCTTCATGATGTAGTAGAGGATACCATCATGACAACGGAGGAGCTGGCACAGGAGTTTTCGCCGGAAATTGCTTTGCTGGTAGATGGCGTTACAAAGTTAACAAAACTGAATTTTTCACAGGATAAGATAGAGCTTCAGGCAGAAAATCTTCGAAAGATGTTCCTTGCCATGGCAAAAGATATCCGGGTAATTATTATTAAGCTGGCTGACCGCCTGCACAATCTGCGTACCATGCAGTATCAGTCACCACAAAAGCAGATAGAAAAAAGCCGGGAAACCATGGATATTTATGCTCCGATTGCTCATCGGCTGGGTATTTCGAAGATTAAAGTTGAACTGGATGATTTGTCATTGAAATATCTGATGCCGGATGTTTATGAAGATTTGACACGTCAGATTAATGAGCGAATTACGGAACGGGAAGAGTTTATTAATGAAATTGTAAAGGATGTACAATATCATATTGATCATGCAGGAATTAAAGCGGAAATTGATGGACGTGTAAAGCATTTCTTCAGTATCTATAAGAAGATGGTGAACCAGCACAAGACGCTGGATCAGATTTACGATATTTTTGCAGTGCGAATTAAGGTGGAAACTGTTCGGGACTGTTATGCGGCACTGGGTGTCATTCATGAAATGTATACACCAATTCCGGGACGTTTTAAGGACTATATTGCTATGCCAAAATCCAATATGTATCAGTCTCTTCATACAACCTTGATTGGGCCGTCCGGACAGCCCTTTGAGATTCAGATACGAACCTTTGATATGCACCGGACTGCAGAATATGGTATTGCTGCACACTGGAAATATAAAGAAAATATGCAGGGTAGTACCGGAGAAGAACGGGAAGAAGCAAAGCTGGCATGGTTGCGGCAGATTCTGGAATGGCAGCAGGATACAGATGATAACAAAGAGTTTATGAGTGCCATTAAGACGGACTTGGATTTGTTTACAGAGCAGGTATATTGCTTTACTCCGGCCGGAGACGTGAAATCCCTTCCATCCGGTTCTACACCAATCGATTTTGCATACAGCATTCATACAGCAGTAGGCAATCGACTGATTGGTGCCAGAGTCAATGGCCGTCAGGTCACCATTGATTATAAACTGCAAAATGGTGACCGGGTAGAGATTATTACCTCTCAGAATGCGAAAGGACCAAGTCGGGACTGGCTGAATATTGTAAAAAGTACACAGGCCAAAACTAAGATTAATCAATGGTTCCGTCAGGAATATAAGGAAGACAATATTACCAGAGGAAAGGAACTGCTGAATGCTTATTGTAAAACCAAAGGAATTCAGCTCAGTGACTATACGAAGCCGGAATATATTGCAAAGGTAACAGAAAAGTATAACTTCCGGGATTGGGAATCTGTATGTGCTGCAATCGGACATGGCGGATTAAAAGAAGGTCAGGTGATGAACCGTTTGGTTGAGGAATATGAACGGGATCATTGCCATCCAATAAGTGACGAGGAGCTGCTTTCTCAGATGTCCACTGATTCGAAAGAAGTAATTAATCGTCCAAAGCATTCCAGAGGTGGAATTGTTGTGAAAGGAATTGATGATGTGGCAGTTCATTTTTCGAAATGCTGTAGTCCGGTGCCGGGAGATGACATTGTAGGTTATGTTACCCGGGGTAGAGGGGTTTCTATTCATCGAAGCGATTGTGTGAATGTTCTGGGCATGACCGACGAGGAAAAGGAACGGTTGATTGAGGCAGAATGGCAGAAGCAGGAAAATGACAGAGATGCATTATATGTTACAGATATTAAGATATATGCTATCGACCGACGTAACATCGTATTTGATATTTCAAAAGTATTTACGGAGATGTTGATTAACGTAACCAGTATGACCTTACGGACAAACCGTCAGGGAAAGGCAACCGTTAATGTAGCCTTTGAAATTCATAGTGTGGAACAGTTGAACAAGGTGATTGCAAAGATACGGAATATTGATGATATTATTGATATCGAGCGAACCATGGGATAGGATGATAACCTATAGCATGCATATGTGAGGTGAAGAATAACGATGGAAAATATAATTGTAATTACAAATCAATTAGGAGATTTTATGACAAACTGTTATACGGTTTATAATGCAACAACCCGTGAAGCAGTTATCATTGACCCGGCTAGTAATGCACGTTTTTTAAGTAATACGCTGACCAATCAACAATTGAAATGTGTAGGAATACTATTGACCCATGGACACATGGATCATATTGGAGCAATTCCGGAATTATTGGAACTGATTGGACATAATGTACCGGTTTATGCAGCTGCAGAAGAACTGGACGTATTAGGGGATCCAAGAAAAAATCTGTCTGCCATGCTAAGTGATCAGGTGGTAACATTGAAACCGGATATTTTATTAGAAGATGGACAAGTTATAGAGCTTCTTGGGACAAAAATTACCTGTATACTGGTTCCGGGACATACAAAGGGCGGTATGTGTTATTATCTGGAGGAGAACCAGATGGTATTTTCCGGTGACACATTATTTTCCAGAAGTATTGGCCGTTCTGATTTTCCAACGGGAAATGGCATTGAGCTGGTTAACAAAATCAAGGAAAAGTTAATGGTTCTTCCCAATGCTACCACTGTATATCCGGGGCATAATGAGCGGACTACAATCGGACGGGAAAAAGAGACAAATCCATTTTTAGCAGAGTATTAATTGGGAGTAGAACGTTGATATATTTAGATGAGAATGTCAAGGATTATGATAATGATTTTCGAACCATGATTCAGGCATTTATTCCAAGGGAAAAGATTGTGCTTACAGAAGAGGATACCCGATTGACATTTCGGGCAAGGCTGACAGATACTCAGGTAGAACTAAGTCTTTGGGAACATGGTGAGAAAATAGGAGAAGAACAGGCAAGTTGCTGTTATCGGGACAAAAAGACAGCCAGGAATCCAATTAAGGCAGCAGCTTATCATTTATTAAGCCGTTACTGTAATAAGACTCTGCCATGGGGCAGTATGACGGGAGTCCGGCCGACGAAGTTTGCCACAGCCAGACTGGAAGCCGGATGGAGTGGTGAAGATATTATTCGGGAATATGAAGAACAGTATTTGACTACCCGGCAAAAGGGTGAAATCTGTTTTCGGGTTGCACAACGGGAACAGGAATTATTAAAACCATTTCATTTTAAGGAAGAATACTGTCTGTATGTGGGAATTCCATTTTGTCTGTCCAGATGCCTGTACTGTTCGTTTACTGCATATCCGGTCCATCAGTATAAGGATAGAGTGACGGATTATCTTCGGGCACTTTTTTATGAAATGGATTATGTGGCACAGGCTTATGCCGGAAAGCGATTGGTAGCGGTATACATAGGAGGTGGCACACCAACTTCATTAAGTGCCGATCAACTGGCGTCTGTCATTGATAAAATATGCGAAGTATTTGATACACAATATATTAAAGAGTTTACAGTGGAAGCCGGCAGACCGGATAGCCTGAATCGGGATAAATTTCTGGTAATGAAGGAACGTCCTGTTACAAGAATCAGCATTAATCCACAGACAATGAATGATAAGACATTACAGTTTATTGGAAGGGCACATACCGCACAGATGACGGTGGATGCATTTCAGATGGCAAGAGACTGTGGAATGGATAATATCAACATGGATATGATTGTCGGACTACCCCGGGAAGGCTTGGAGGATATCCGCTATACACTGGATAAAATCAAAATGCTGAATCCGGAGAGCCTGACAGTTCATTCTTTGGCAATTAAACGGGCAGCGGAGCTGAATATACAGATGCAGCAATATCAGGACAGCATCAAGGGAAGCAGTAATGAGATGCTTGAGTTGGCAGACTGCTATGCCACAGCGTTAGGCATGATACCTTATTATTTATACCGGCAGAAGAATATTCCGGGGAATCTGGAAAATGTGGGATATGCCAAGGTAGGAAAAGAATGTCTGTATAATGTCTTGATTATGGAAGAAAAAATGGATATTATAGCAGTAGGTGCAGGCACTTCTACAAAACTGACCTTTCCGGATGAAAACCGGATTGAACGAGTAGAAAATGTAAAAAATGTAGAGGAGTATATTGGTCGGGTAGATGAAATGATTGCCCGGAAACAGGCAGGCTTTTGCGTGAAGCAATGATAGGTGGGAATATGGATACAGCAAGAGATATCTTTACAGGAGAAACCGTAAATGAATATTTGAGCGAAGATTTTAGTGCCGGATTAAGTCATGCAATTTGTGTCAGTGACCTGGCTGGAAAGCTGGCAAGAGAACTGGGATTACCGGATAAAGAAGTCAAGGAAATTGCACTGGCTGGGATGTTACACGATATTGGAAAGCTGAAAATCAGCCGTTATATCTATGGGCGAAAAGAAGATACCATGAAAATTGAAGAAACCCGGTATATTCGCCGGCATGCCCAGTTGGGAGAACAGATTTTGCGGAAACAGGGAATGTCTGATTCAATTTGTGACATGGTGCTGTATCACCATGAAAACTTTGATGGCTCCGGCTATCCATTTAATCTGCGGGGAGAAGAGATACCTTTGGGTGCCAGAATTCTCCGGGTGTGTGATGTATTTTCTGCATTGATTTCCGACCGTCCCTATCGAAAAGCTTTTGATATTAACACAGCAATTTTATTGCTGATAGATGAAGTGAAGAATTTTGATATGAAAGTATTTCTTGCATTTCAAAGTGTAATACACACGGAAAGTACTCTGGCTGAGATTGCAGAAATTGAAACATTACAGATTCATCATAGCATTACAGCAGAATCCGTCAAAGAACTGTTGGAAGAAGAGAATTAATAATAAAAAGAATGGCAGAATGCCATGTGTGTGGAGGAAATGATAAATGGCAATGAAGAAAAAACCGGTTACCGGTATGAAAGATATTATGCCTAAGGAGATGGAAATTCGGGATTATGTAATTGGGTTAATAAAAGAAACCTATAAAACCTTTGGATTTACATCCGTTGAGACACCGTGTGTGGAGCACATTGAAAACCTGAGTAGTAATCAGGGTGGTGAAAATGAAAAACTGATATTCAAGATATTGAAGCGGGGCGAAAAGTTAAAATTAGAAGAGGCTTCTTGTGAGGCGGATTTAGTAGATGGTGGTCTTCGGTATGACTTAACGCTTCCCCTATCCCGGTATTATTCCAATAATGCCAATGATTTACCAAGCCCTTTCAAGGCATTGCAGATGGGAAATGTATGGCGGGCAGACCGACCTCAGCGTGGGCGGTATCGGCAGTTTATGCAGTGTGATATTGATATTTTAGGAGAACCTACTTATCTGGCAGAAATTGAGTTGATTCAGGCGACTACCACTTTGCTTGGGAAACTGGATTTTCAGAATTTTACCATTCGAATCAATGACCGCCGGATTTTAAAGGCAATGGCTGCATACAGTGGATTTGCACCGGAGAGCTATGACACGGTATTCATTATTTTAGATAAGATGGATAAGATTGGGTTAGATGGCGTGGCAGAAGAACTGGTTGGTGCCGGATTTGAGAAGACTTCTGTTGATAAATATCTGGAGTTGTTCCGGATTGTAACCAATGATGTTGCCGGAGTTGCTCTGCTGAAAGAAAAACTTGATGGGTTCTTAGAGCCGGCTGTAGCAGATGACCTGACTACGATTATTGCAAGTGTGGAACAGGTGAAGGCGGCAGATTTCAAGATGAGCTTTGACCCTACACTGGTACGGGGGATGTCTTATTATACCGGACCGATTTTTGAGATTTCCATGGATGAGTATGGTGGCTCTGTAGGCGGTGGCGGAAGATATGATGAAATGATAGGAAAATTTACCGGACAAAATATCAGTGCCTGTGGATTTTCCATTGGTTTTGAACGGATTATCATGCTGTTGATGGAGCGGGATTTTAAAGTGCCGACTGCAGGTGCGAAAGTGGCTTTTTTGATTGAGAAGAATATGCCTGCAGATAAGATGCTGAAGATTTTTGAAGAGGCAAAAGAAGAGCGGTTATCCGGAAAACAGGTAAACATCGTAATAATGAAGAAAAATAAGAAGTTCCAGAAAGAGCAGATGCAGGCAGAAGGCTATGAAGAATTTAAAGAATTTTTCGTAGACCGGATGTAGTTGTATAAGCATCCGCTGATTTAGAAAAGAATAGAACCAATTCAAGGAGGAAGAACGATGGCAGAATCTATGCAGGGCTTAAAGAGAAGCCATAGATGTGCAGAATTAAGTAAGAAGAATTTAGGAGAACAGGTAACCGTTATGGGATGGGTCCAGAAAACCCGAAATACCGGTGGTTTGATTTTTGCCGACTTACGCGACCGCAGTGGACTGTTACAAATAACCTTTAATAGCGATAAACTTTCAGAAGAAACCTTTAATAAAGCTTATAAATTGCGGAGTGAATTCGTGATTGCCGTAACCGGTACTGTGGTAGAACGGGAAGGTGGTGTAAATAAGAACCTGATTACAGGTGAGATTGAAGTGGTGGCAGAGACACTTCGTGTATTATCAGAAGCAGAAACACCACCATTTCCTATTGAGGAGAACAGTAAAACAAAGGAAGAACTTCGGTTGAAGTACCGGTATCTGGATTTACGTCGTCCTGATTTGCAGGCAAACCTTATGCTTCGCAGCAAGGTTTGTATGCTGACCCGGGCATTTTTGGCAGAGGAAGGATTCTTGGAGATTGAGACTCCTATGCTGACCAAATCAACTCCGGAAGGAGCCAGAGATTATCTGGTGCCAAGCCGGATTCATCCGGGAAGTTTTTATGCACTGCCACAATCGCCACAGATTTTCAAACAGCTTTTAATGTGTTCCGGTTATGACCGGTATTTCCAGATTGCCCGGTGTTTCCGGGATGAAGACCTGCGTGCGGACCGCCAACCGGAATTTACTCAGATTGATATGGAATTATCCTTTGTAGATGTAGATGATGTTATCGATGTAAATGAACGGTTGTTAGCAAAGCTGTTCAAGGAAACTATAGGAGTAGATGTAACCCTTCCAATTCAAAGAATGACCTGGCAGGAGGCAATGGACCGGTTTGGTTCCGATAAGCCGGATTTACGGTTTGGCATGGAATTGCACAATGTGACGGATGTGGTAAAAGATTGCGAGTTTATTGTATTCAAGACTGCAATTGAAAATGGTGGCAGCGTTCGAGGAATCAATGCAGAAGGTCAGGGTGCTATGCCAAGGAAGAAAATTGATGCATTGGTAGATTTTGCAAAGGGATATGGAGCAAAAGGCTTAGCATACGTGGCAATTAATGAGGATGGTACTTACAAATCATCTTTTGCAAAATTTATGAAACCGGAGGAAATGGATGCATTAGTGGCAGCCATGGAAGGAAAACCGGGAGACTTACTGCTTTTTGCAGCAGATAAGAATAAGTTGGTTTATGATGTATTAGGTGCATTACGTCTGGAATTGGCAAATCAAATGGGACTTTTGGACAAGAATGAATATCGTTTTGTATGGATTACTGAGTTTCCATTACTGGAGTGGAGTGAGGAACAGGGCCGCTATATGGCAATGCATCACCCATTTACCATGCCAATGGAAGAAGATTTACCGTATTTGGAAACAGAACCCGGACGGGTGCGTGCTAAGGCATATGATATTGTACTGAATGGTACGGAAATCGGTGGTGGTTCTGTCCGGATTCATCAGGATGATGTACAGGAGCGGATGTTTGCGGCTTTGGGATTTACCAAAGAGGCAGCCTATGAACAGTTTGGCTTCCTGTTAAATGCATTTAAGTATGGGGTACCACCTCATGCAGGACTGGCATACGGTTTGGACCGTTTGGTTATGCTGATGGCAAAAGAAGATTCTATTCGTGATGTTATTGCTTTCCCAAAGGTGAAAGATGCATCCTGTCTGATGTCAGAAGCACCAAATGTGGTAGATCCAAAGCAGTTAGAGGAACTGGGAATTGCAATCATAGAGAAGAAGGAAGATTAGAGAGAATTCATTTTCAGGGATAGATGTGTCTGCAAGAGAGGGGTTGATAGTATGCAGGATAAAAAGAGATTGTGTGTACTTTTCACAGTGCTTATGTGCCTGGGCGTCACAGGTTGTAATAAGCAACCGGACACGACAATTAATATGACAGAACAAGTGACAGAGGATGTATCCGGGACTACCGGGGAAATTGTACTTCCAACAGGCAATGGGAATATCCGAACGATTCCGGATGAGATACCGAAGGCATCTGAGGTACCGGAGAATCCCGGAAACAGAGAACATTTTTCGTTTCCGGCAGGAGATAATATGTATGTATTTACTGAAACAGATACATTGTGGCTCTATAATCAGTCCCAGATTACTACCTGTAAAACACAGTTTTTATTGAATGTGAAGGGAAAAAAAGTTGTGATTGCAGAACCGGATACTACCGAAACAGTGAATCTGGGGGCATACACAGAAGTATATACAGATGGTGTAGTAACGATATATCGAACAGAGGACACGAATCAGATAAAAGAAGAGGAAGAAATGTATCTGACGGTATATGGTGTGACATATCAGGTTTTGTACTGGCAGGAATTAGTAACCAACCGTTCCATTACTTTGAAAAAACTATATGAGAGTCTGGCACAAATGGGAACGGCAATCCAGCCTGCAGAAAAAACGGAGACTTTGTCCAATGTTATTACCGGCATGGGTGCAGAACCGGTCTTTGAGGATTATACACTGGCATTCCGAGAAGGTATAACCTGTTCCGGATATGTATTCTGCTCGCCGAACAGCAGTCAGGCAGACTATGATAATGTGATGATTTTTATGTCAATGATTGTACCGGAATGGAACGATAATGCTGTGTTGACAATTGAGAGAACGCCGGATTTTGAAGAACGTCTGGAGGATACCGGTGAAACCTTTGACGGACATCCGATTCTGGTGGATTACATAGGAGAACTGAAATATTTTATTCTGAGTGAAGATGGAACCTGCGTTACTTTAAATGGAATTCCCGGCAATGCAGACACATATACGAAGAATTATTCTGCAAAGGAAGCGGCATATATCTTTGAACTTTTTTTGACAAAATAGTGCAGAATAACTATAATAGGAATAATATGTGGCAAATTGGAAAATCTTACATATAGAAAATGATGTAGGCGGTGCAGTATGAAAAAAAATAAGCTTCACAGATTTGAAACAATATTCTGGATGGCTGTAAAGGTGATTTTATATATTTGCATTATGGCAATTTATGTTTTTGTAATGGGTAGAGAAAACTTTGCTTTGATGCAGTTGTCTCGTACCATGGGTATTACTTTAACGACTTATGTCATAGTGGGATTACTGTTTCTTTCTATTTATGGTAAGTTTGATATTGGAAGACGAAAAAGTAAACCGATTATTTACTCTCTGGCGTTGGCAGTTTTTTTTACTGATTTAATTTCGTATTTGCAGTTAATGATTATGAATACTGTGACGCCAAGTATTTATGCATTTCGATTGAGCAATCTTGGAGAACTAGTTCTGGCATTTCTGTTACAGTTGGTACTGATTATTATTGCAGTCTATGCCGGTAATGCGTTGTTTTTTAAAATCCACAGGCCGGAACGGTGTTGTGTAATTACTTCTTCTCAGGAGAATCTGAATGAAATTATTCGAGGCATCCGCAAGTATAAGAAGCAGTATGAAATCGTTGAAATATTCGATTATCGGGATAAAATGCTGCTACGGAAGTTAAAGGATATTGACACCGTATTTATTTATAATATTCCCGTTCACTTGAGAAGCGAAATAATGGGATACTGCTATCGGACACGAAAAAATGTATATTTTAATCCGGAAATCGAAGATATTATGGAGTTAAGCTCGGAATATTATCTTCTGGATGATATTTCTTTGGTAAATTATAATGTAAAAGGGTTGACCATGGAGCAAAGAATTGCAAAACGCTGCATGGATATTGGCTTATCCTTATTTATGGGACTGATTACGGCACCAATTTGGATTATTAGTGCCATTGTTATTAAGTGTTATGATGGGGGTCCGGTTCTTTTTAAACAAAACAGAGCCACTATTAATGGAAAGATATTTCGGGTATATAAGTTCCGGACTATGCGGGAGCATGTGGCAAATCGCTCTGTAACAGAAGATGATAACCGGATTACAAAGCCGGGGAAATTTCTGCGGAAGACCCGGATTGATGAGCTTCCACAGTTGTTAAATATCTTAAAAGGAGATATGAGCTTCGTAGGACCAAGACCGGAGATGCTGGAAAATGTATATACCTATACAGAAGAACTACCGGAGTTTAGGTATCGTCTGCGAGTAAAAGCCGGGCTGACCGGTTATGCACAGGTGGCAGGAAAGTATAACACAACGCCAAAGGACAAGCTGATGATGGATATGATGTATATTGAGAATTACAGTTTGTTTCGTGATATCCAGCTTCTGTTTCAGACTGCAATCGTTCTGCTAAAGACAGATAGTACAGAGGCCTTTGGGGAAGAGGATAAAAAAGAATATTTGTTTCGGGAAGTAAAGGAAAAGGAATTAGAATAAATGAAGAAGTACGATTATGTGATTGTAGGCAGTGGTTTGTTTGCCGGAACTTTTGCATATGCAGCTACCACCAATGGCAAGAAGTGTCTGGTGATAGAAAAACGTTCGAATCTGGGTGGTAATATCTACTGTGAAAAGATAGAAGGCATACATGTTCATACCTATGGTCCTCATATTTTTCATACCAGTAATCGAAAGGTATGGGAATTTTTGAATGCGCTGGTTAGCTTTAACCGATTTACAAATTCACCAATTGCAAATTACCATGGTGAAATATATAATATGCCTTTTAACATGAATACATTTAATAAAATGTGGCCGGAGGTTACCACACCGGAACAGGCAAAAGCAAAAATTGCCGAGCAAAGAAAGCGTATTACAGGGCATCCAAAGAATTTGGAAGAGCAGGCAATCAGCCAGGTAGGGGAAGATATTTATCGGAAACTGGTTAAAGAATATACAGAAAAGCAATGGGGACGGGATTGTAAGGATTTACCGGCCTTTATTATCAACCGTCTTCCGGTGCGGTATTCCTATGATAATAATTATTTTAATGACATGTATCAGGGAATCCCCATTGGAGGATATAATGCGTTGATAAAGGAGCTGTTTGCAGGTTGTGATGTACTGTTGAATACAGACTATAATGACAAGAGAGAAACCTATAATGAAATGGGAGAAAAAGTACTTTATACAGGTACGTTGGATTCCTTTTATGATTATTGTTATGGAAAATTAGAGTATCGAAGCCTTCGGTTTGAGACGGAAGTACTGGAACAAGAGAATTATCAGGGTGTGGCAGTTATGAATTTTACTGACCGGGAAACACCATATACCCGGATTATTGAACACAAGCATTTTGAATTTGGAACCCAGGAAAAGACAGTGATTACCAGAGAGTATCCGGTAAAATGGAAAGAAGGGATGGAACCATATTATCCAATTAACGATGATAAAAATCAGGAATTGTATCATAAATACCAACAGCTGGCCAAAGGAGAACGACATGTGTTGTTTGGCGGACGTCTGGCAGAATATAAGTATTATGATATGGACAAAGTAATTGAATCAGCATTTGCTTTGATTGAAAAGGAATTAAATTGTGAGATGAACTATGGCAGGGAATACAAAAGTCAGTATTATTATGCCAGCCTATAAGAAACCCTATTGTGTTTAAATTATAGTGAGGGATGATATATGGTGGATGAAATCAGAGTATTATTACAGCAGTATAATCAGGAACATCTGTTAAAGTATATAGATGAATTGTCGAAACGTAAAAGAGAACGATTGTTTTCTCAGATTGAACAGATTGACTGGACGTTTTTGGATTATCTGAAAAAGGAGCAGAAAAGCTGTGAAGGGATAATTCAGCCCTTAGGGGCAATGACATTGAATGAAATTGCTGTTCGGCAGGAGGAATTTCAAAAAATCGGAATTCAACAGATTCAGGAGGGAAAGCTTTGTCTGCTATTGCTGGCAGGCGGACAGGGAACCCGGTTGGGATATGACAAACCGAAAGGCTGTTTCAATATGGGAATCAATCGGGAGCTATCTATTTTTCAGTTATTGATGGAGCATATACGAAAGATAGTGAAGCAGACCGATACATGGATTCATTTGTATATTATGACCAGTGATATTAATTTTTCGGATACAACTACTTTTTTTGAAGAACATGATAATTTTGGATATCATCCGGATTATATACATTTTTTTGTACAAGAATTGAACCCGGTGACAGATTTTGATGGGAAGATTTTAATGACATCCAAATCCTCTCTGGCGCTTTCGCCAAACGGGAATGGAGGTTGGTTCAGTTCTATGAATCGGGCAGGTCTGTTAGAGGGTATTTTTGCATCTGACATAGAGTGGATTAATGTATTTTCTGTGGATAATGTATTACAGGGAATTGCAGATCCGGTCTTTTTAGGTGCTACGCTTCAAAGCGGTAGTATGTGTGGTGCCAAGGTAGTACGAAAGGTGAGTCCGGAGGAAAAGGTAGGAGCAATTTGTACAAAAAATGACAGACCTCATATCATTGAATATTATGAGCTGTCGGAAGAAATGCGAAATCAAAGGAATGAGGATGGTTCCCTTGCTTATGGATTTGGCGTCACCCTGAATTACTTATTTCCAATCGAGCGGTTAAAAGATACGTTAAATATTCATTTGCCTCTCCATGTGGTTAAGAAGGAAGTTCCTTATATGGATGAGTCGGGAGTTTTGGTAAATCCGACTCAGCCCAATGGATTGAAGTTCGAAACCCTTGCATTGGATTTGATTCATGAAATGGACAGCTGTCTGGTGTTTGAAATCGACAGAGAGAAAGAATTTGCACCGGTTAAGAATAAAATGGGTGTGGATTCCATTGATACTGCCAGGGAATTGTTGAGAAAGAACGGATATATATTATAAGTGATGTTGAATGTGAACAGCCGAACCATAAAGGTTCGGCTGTCTGTGTTTTTGATAATAAAAGACTTATAGGGTAATGGAACAATCATTATCATAAAGTGCTTTTAATGCAGAGTTATAATTGTAGTCTTCTGTTAAACAGAATTCTTTTGACCAGGTCATATAATAGGACCAAGGAACCCGGCTTTGTTGGAGTAGAGCAATATCAGGCAAAACACCTACCTCGGCTAAAGCGGCTACTTTGGTGCTTCCGGTGTTTTGAATCAACTCATCATACTCTGCTTGGTAATCAGTAGCAGTATGAGGTTCTAAGTAAACATCCCGGGAAATCACATCTACATAGGCGTCTCCCGGATATCCTTCCTTCGCAGAAGAATTCCAGACCCATAGCAGGTGGTTTAGATGTTTAATATCTACATAATAGTGAAACATCAGCTTATATAGCTCCCGTCCCACAGTGTGACCCTGAGATCCCCACCAGAACCAATCCCCATCCGCTTCATGAAAAGGTCGCCATAGTACAGGAATATGTTCTTTCTGAAAATGGCAGAGTTGTTCTGCAATAACATCCATGTCATGATAGAATGCTGTCCGTTCCGGTGTGCCTTCGACCAGAATCTGACGAGGGTCAAAATCGGTAAATCTGGAATAAAAGCTCTTATCTCTTCCTCCAATTGGGGAAAACCAGTGGAAACAAATACTTACAATACCACCCGTTTCTTTTGCCCATTGGATAGCTGTGGTAACTGTATCCTTATTTTCTTCTATTTCTGTCAGACATTCTTCAGAGGCATCTTTATAATTAATGTTTGGAGAATAAGCCAACAGTTCAAATCCCTGAAGTTTTGGATATTTGCCGGTGATTTCATGAATGTGCGTACGTTCTTCCATAGGATTTGTCTGAGTATGCTGACCGGTAATAATCTGTTTTCCGGCAGTATCATATAAGTATTGAAGCAGGTCACAGGCTTCTGGTGTTGCCAATCTATTTACAGGTGAAATCATGCGATACCTCCTGTCCGTTTAATGATTTCTAAACACATTCTTCCGTTGTGATATGGACATTTCCATGGCTCTACAATAGGGAGACGACTGGAAGGAATACCATCTGCATCTACCTCAGAATACCATTCAGAACCTGGTCTAGGGTCGATTAAGTGTTTTTCTATATAATCCCAGATGTCTTCAGCTGTGGACAGATAGCGGTCATCACCGGTTTTCTGATAAGCGTTATAGAATCCGATAATTGCCTCACATTGTACCCACCAGATGCGTGTAGTAAGAACCACACCCTTTTCACATTCTGCCATCACGGAATGGTTTTCATATGCTACTTTATAAATCTGTTCTGTTAAGTCTAAAATCATTGGTGCTAATTGCTGGCTTAGTGCTGAGTTGTTCAAGACACTTAAAGCACGGTCAATCAGCCAGGTTGCTTCAATATCATGGCCATAGGAATGGAGGTCCAGAATTGAATGCATATCCGCATCAAAGAAGACTTCCAGGCGATGAAGACTTGGATTATATACAGTATTGTAAAATTCAGCAGTTGTCCAGGTTAAACGTTTTTCCACTTCGGCATCTCCACTGACACGGTACAACTCTGTATATGCTTCACAAACGTGAAGCAATGTGTTCATGGTTTTGTCGGCGATAACATTGTTTTCTGAAAGTTTGTCGTTTACGTTCGGTATAAAATCACGAGAATAGGATTCTCCATAACCGTCTCCTAAGCGGCATTTGGTCTCAATCAGGTGAAACAGATCCAGTGCATACCGGAGAGCTTCTTTCTTACCGGTAGCATCATAGTAAGAAGATAAAGCATAGATAGCAAATGCCTGATTGTAGGTATGCTTGGTAGAGTCATCAATGGCTCCGTCATAAGTCATGGACCAGAACACACCACCATATTCAGTATCCAGACAATAAGTTTTTAAGAATTCAAAAGCATGATCTGCATATGGAAGTACAGAAGCATCCTTGGTTGTTAAATATACGTTGGAGAAAAACCAGAGAATCCGGCTGTTTAAGATGCAGCCCTTTACTGCTTTTTTATCCAGTTTTAAATCAAAGTCTAACAGTCCATAGTAGCCGCCAAATTCCTTGTCAATCATTCCTTTCCAAAATGGAAGAATACATTGGTTTAAATTTTCTGTAACCTTTTCCTTTAACATTGTTTTCTCTCCGTAAAATAAGTGTATTTGTTTTATGTTGAGTTTATTATAAAAAAGCAACCAATTATTTGCTAGAATAGAAAGATTAAAAAATAGAACAAATCTCTTTTTTGAAATTGTGAAAAAGAGGCGTTAATGATATAATGTCACCAACCGAAGGTTGATGACCTGCGCGTACATCAGCACGCTTCAGATAATATAATGTAAAGAATCATACGATAAGAAAGAAGGAAAAGAAGTGGAGTTATTTGAATATATTGATGTGATGAATACACCGTATCAAATATATATGGAGGATGTTCGGGATCCGGAGTTTCGTGTAAAAGGACACTGGCACTACTTTGTTGAAATTTTATATGTGGTTAAAGGAAGGATTCAGGTGGATTGTGGCAAATATCGGCATTCACTGGAAGAGGGAGATATTATTGTGATTCCACCAAAGATGCTACATCGTATTTGCTTAAATCATCCGGTACCGGTTCAATATGCAGTGGTTAAATTTGATTTGCATGGAATCCGAATTCCGGGTGTATATTTGACTAAGATTCGAAGTGCTTTGGCAACAGTTCAGGAAAAGGAACCTATGCTTTTTTCTGCTCCGGTACAGAAAGAATATAAGTTAGGTGCTTATATCGAAAATTGTCTGGTTGAATTGGAACAGAAAGCTTTTGGTTATGAAATGGCGGTTTATTCTAATTTATCTGT
>CAMEWU010000008.1 GCA_945946715.1 uncultured Clostridium sp.
AGTGTGAAGAATTGGACTGCCACTCATACCCTGTATGATTCCACCGGTCAGTTCCAGCAGTTCCGGATCCGTTACCTGTATTTCAAATCCTTTTGTTGTATGTGCATCTCCCAAGTGAATATTCGTGATCTGAATCTCATAATTCTTCATTTCTCCTGATATATTAGAACGAATATAAGCGGTTCCTAATTCCACCTCCTGCTTCAAAGCGATTGGTACTGCCATTTCTTCTATCTCATCAGATACATTCTCCATATTCTCAATTCTTCCAATGATTCCACATTCCGTATTTTTTTCAATGGTTCCCAAATACCCATTTTCTGAATAATCAATGATTCCGGCAACCGAACCAGGAGTCCCACTGGTTCCTTTCGTAATCCCCATAAGAGAAGCTGACCGTAATTCTCCTGATTCCAATTCCACCAATTCTCCCGTATCCACATCATTTACTCCATGTCCCAATGCCCCAAACTGTTCTTCTGTTATATAAGTCAAGGTCCCGATTCCCTCCATATCATACCGTACCCAGATACCTGCCTTATAATCCCCATCCATTGCAAGTACCGGTGTCACTCGAACTTCTATTGCCTGATTATTACGGTTCACAGTTAATACCATATCATTTCCATTTGATTCCTGAATACATTCAATTAACTGTTCCTTTTCTGTTACATAAGTCCCATTTACTGCCTGAATATAATCTCCAGACTGTAGAACTGTTTCTGCCGGTGTCTGCTCTATCCCATTTATATCTGTAATAGTGCCGGTATCAATGACCATAATTCCATCTGTTTCCATATAGATTCCAACTGGACATCCACATGGAATTACATAAGCCTCTTCAATTGCTTCTACCTGTATGGTTTTTAAGGGAATTACTCCAAACAACCGAACCTCCATTTCATAAGAACCCGTTCCCCACACAGTCATGGTAAACGGCTTTTGTAAATCCCATTGTTGATTAGAAGATTCTACCGTTGCACTTGCAGGAATGGAAAAATCAAAATCTTCTTGATTTCCTGCAATTAATTGAATTTCATTAGGAATACAGGTTTTATAGTATTCCATCCATCCCCAGCCCGCAATAAAAAGCATCGTAACACTTAACATATATAAATAAAGCTTACTTTTCATAGCTTGTTCTCCTTTCCGGTACTAGTTTTAAAAAATTAAGACACTAAAAACAGTGGTTTCTGTTCTTAGTGTCTACATTTCTAATAAAAATCCCTTAGTATTTTTTTGTACGCTTTGCCATATCTTTCATCTCAGCAGCACTGGACATTACCATTTCCGTAATTTCAACGCCACCTAACATTCTGGCAATTTCTTCAATCGAATCCTGTTCATTCAATACTTCAATCTGAGTTACCGTCTTCTCATTCTCTACCTTCTTTTCAATCTTATAATGTGCATCCGCCATAGCTGCAATCTGTGGTAAATGAGTAATGCAAATCACCTGATGCTGTCTGCTTAATGCCGAAAGTTTTTCGGATACCTTCTGTGCGGTTCTTCCGCTAATTCCTACATCAATTTCGTCAAAAATCAATGTATCAATAGAATCTTCATTTGCAAGACAGGATTTCACTGCCAGCATAATTCTTGACAATTCACCACCGGAGGCCACTTCCCATAACGGCTTCATGGATTCACCTACATTTGTTGATATTACAAAATAAGCTTCTTCCATACCATTTTTTCCAGGCTGTTCTAATGTCCGGAACTCCATATCAAAGCGTACTTCCAGAAAATTCAAATCTTCCAATGCCTGCGTAATCATCTGTGTTAATTGTTTTGCTGCCAGTTTTCGTTCTTTTGTCAACTTTTGTGCACATACATTATATTGTTTTAATGCTTCTTTACATTCCTGTTCCAAACGTTCCTTACTAGCTTCAAAATCTTCATATCTGGAATATTCCTTTTTCTTCTCCTCTAAATACTCCAGTATCAACGGAATTGTTTTTCCATACTTCGCCTCCAGATTATGTATCTGATTCAGACGTTCCTCTGTCTGTCGATATTCCTGCTCATCAAAGGTTAATTCCGTCATATAATCGGATAACTCCCGATTAAAATCATTTACCAGACTGTCAATGGTTGCTAACTGTTCCTGAAGTTCTCCAAGTGCTTCATCATATTCTGTTACTTTTGAAATCATAGAAAAAGCATGTCCAATCTGATTACCGGCACTTTCCGATTGTTCATATCCGGAGTATTGATACACTTGAGAAAGAGCTTCCATAATCTGACGTCCACTGGACATTTTCCGGTAACGTCTTTCTAAGACTTCTTCTTCCTCCGGTTGCAATGCTGCTCCTTCAATTTCCTGTATCTCAAATTTTGCAAAATCCATTTGGCGTTTTCTGGTCTCATCATCCATCTGCATTCCTTCCAGTTCTGCCTTTCGATTTGCATAATTTTCATAAGCCTGTTGCACCTGCACCTTTATGGGTTCAATATTAGCATGTCCAAAACGATCTAAAATAATTAAATGATTGGATTTTTTCAAAAGTGACTGATGCTCATGCTGGGAATGTATATCAATCAATACTCCTGCTATTTCCTTCAATTTCGAAACTGTAACCAATTCATCATTTACTTTATTCACCACCCGATTGGGATAAATCCGACGGCTGACAATCAGAACATTGTCTTCTGACAATGGAATCTCCAACTGTTTCATTGCTTCTATACTCTCAGGCGAATCAATTTCAAATAACAGTTCAACCAATCCATATTCTGCACCTTCCCGTACCATCTCTTTTCCGGTTCTTCCACCTAAAGCAATGGTTATGGCACCAAGAATAATAGACTTTCCTGCTCCCGTTTCTCCGGTTAAAATATTCAGTCCTTCCTCAAAACTTACTTCGATTTCATCAATCAAAGCCATGTGTTTAATGTGCAAATTTCGTAACATATCAGTTCCTCCATTCTATTATAAGTCACTGTATGCTGTTTTTTCTATGTTGGCAATTACTTTTTCTGACATATCCTTTGACCTTGCAACTGCAATGATTGTATCATCCCCTGCAATGCATCCCATTAGTCCATTGATATCCAGATTATCCAATGCAGCAGCTACTGCCATCGCTACACCGGAAACCGTTTTAATAACAATCAAATTCTCAGAAGCTTCCATAGTCAGAATACCGGCAGCCAGAACCTGCCTATACTTCTTCCAAATGTCTATATCCTGAGGCTGCTGTAACGCGTATTTGGGTTTTCCTGAAGATGTTGTAATCTTTGTCAGTTTAAGCTCCCTGATATCTCTGGAAATAGTTGCCTGAGTATTTGGAAATCCCGCCTGACTCAGCAGCTCTGACAACTCTTCCTGAGTCATAATATCATATTCTTCTATTAACTCTATAATCTTTGATTGTCTGGCTGATTTCATCGATTTGTCTCTCCCATTTTGCTTCTTAAGACTTCATAAAAACTAGTCTGGTAAATTTTAACCAACTTGGTTGTTTTTTCAGAGCGCCGAATACAAATCCGGTCTTCCGGCTGCAAGGTTTCATATCCCCTGCCATCAAAGGTAGCAAATGCTTCTACCTTCTGGCTTTTACGCTTCGGAACAATTTCCACTTCAATTTTATCCTCTGCAGACAGCACCACACTTTTACTGGTAAGAGAGTGGGGTGAAATAGGCGTTACCAGCATTAATCTGGCCTTGGGACTGACGATAGGACCTCCGGCAGATAAATTATACGCAGTTGAACCTGTCGGTGTAGATATAATAACACCATCCCCTTCATAAATATCCAACAATTCACCATTTACATAAATTCGTAGACATATAATACGAGAATAACCGGAACGTGCTACCACAATATCATTCAACGCAGTAGCCATTGCAATCTCCTTATCATTATGATATATGGTTCCTGTCAGATTCATACGTTCTTCAATTTGAAACCGATCTTGTAACAAACATTCTAATGCTTCCTCCATGTTACATGGATCTACATCTGCCATAAAGCCTACTGTACCAAGGTTAATTCCAATCATTGGAATCCCCTTCTCTGCCAGTATACTGGAAGCCAGCAGCATTGTTCCATCTCCACCAAGTATAATGACACATTCTGCATCACAATTTGGCGGAATGTTATCTGCATCTACACAGATTTCTCCATCCCCCCCATGAAGTTTTAAATAATCTCTTACCTGGTTTGCTAATAGAAAACTATCTTCCTTTGTAGAATTTGTTACGATTAAAAATCGTTTCATACATTTGTTCCTTCCCTGTAATGTTGTATTTCAGCCTATCGCATTCCTCTTACACTGTCAGTTCCCGATGAGACTGTTCTACTACTGTCTTTACATCAAGTTCTTCTGTATTTACACTCTCATTTTTAGTCATATGCAATAAATATTCAATATTTCCCTCTGGACCTTTAATTGGCGAAAAATCCAGATGCAACAATCGAAATCCTATGGACTGTGCATAATCCATTACCATTTCGATTACTTCACGATGAACACTTTTATCTCGTACCACGCCTTTTTTTCCAACCTTTTCCCGTCCGGCCTCAAACTGTGGTTTTATGAGACAAACCATCTCTCCGTTTTCTGTCATCAGTTCTTTTACCGGACTCAGCACTTTCGTCAAAGATATAAAAGATACATCAATAGATACAAAAGCTGCCAACTCTTCAATGTCTTCCGGTGTTACATACCGAATATTGGTTTTTTCCATACAGATTACCCGTTCATCATTCCGCAGTTTCCAATCCAGCTGTCCATGCCCCACATCCACAGAATATACTTTAACGGCACCATTTTGAAGCATACAATCCGTAAAACCGCCTGTAGAAGCACCTACATCCATACATACCTTATCCTGCAATTCAATACCAAACTGACTCATAGCCTTTTCCAGCTTCAGTCCACCACGGCTTACATACTTTAATGTATGGCCTTTTACTTCGATTTTTGCCTTTTCTGAGTCAAAGGTAGTACCTGCTTTATCTTCCCGCTGCCCATTAACAAATACAATCCCTGACATAATAATTGCTTTTGCTTTCTCTCTGGAAGTCGCAAATCCCTGCTCAACCAGCATTACATCTAACCGCTGCTTCATACTCTCACCAAATAGTATTCCTTTTCCTATTCCTTTTCATGCTCATCCTTCTGTTCCCACAAAGAATAAATCCGTTCCGCAACGGAATCAGCGTCAATCGCCAGTCGTTTTCGAAGTTCCGGAATGCTTCCATGCTCTACAAATTCATCCTGAATTGCAATCGGAAGAAACTGAATCGGTTGATGCTCCATTAAATATGCACCAACCATTTCTCCATATCCGCCAGCGTATACATTTTCCTCCATGGTACACAGTAATTCATGGGTCTGACTGATTTCATCAATCATTTCCCAGTCTATTGGTTTCACAAATCTTGCATTCACTAATGTTGGATTCAATCCTTTTTTTCTTAGAAGTTCACATGTTTTTTCCGCTTCCGGGATCATATTCCCCACAGCTATAATTGCAATTTCTGTTCCTTTTTGTAAGATTTCGCTTTTCCCATATACAATCGGAGTTTGTATTTCCTCCCATCCGTCATAAGCTGTTCCTCTGGAATAACGAATGGCTATTGGTCCTTCCCACTGAATTGCAAAATCCATGGCCGCCACTAATTCATATCGATTCTTTGGTGCCAAAATTGTCATATTCGGAATCTCTGACAAATAACTAATATCAAAAATCCCCTGATGTGTCGCACCGTCAGCACCTACCAGACCCGAACGGTCAACGGCGAAAATCACATGAAGATTCTGTATACAGACATCATGTAAAATCTGATCATATGCCCGCTGTAAAAAAGAAGAATAAATTGCAACTACAGGCACCATACCTGCCGCTGCCAAACCTGCTGCAAAGGTAACTGCATGTTGTTCTGCGATTCCCACATCAAAAAAGCGTTCCGGATATCGTTCCCGAAACCGTTTCAAACCAGTTCCTTCTGCCATGGCTGCTGTAATGGCAACCAGTTTCTGATTTTGTTCTGCAAGAGATAATATCTTTCTCGCAAAAATGTCTGTATAAGTAGGTTTTTCCTTCTTTTCCGTCATTTTACCGGTTTCCAGATCAAAAGGTGCTACTCCATGGAAATAACAAGGATGCTTTTCAGCATAACGATATCCCTTTCCTTTTACTGTTTTCACATGTACCACTACCGGTCGTTCCAGTTCAATCGCTGCTACCAGACTTTCTACCATCTGTTGAATGTTATGTCCATCAACCGGTCCAATATAGGTAATTCCCATATCTTCAAAAAACATACCAGGGACCAGCAGATGTTTCAAACTATCTTTCGAACGCTTTACCGTAAGTGCAAGATCATGTCCTGCAAGTGGTATTCGCAAAATTGTATTTTCCACTCCTACTTTAAAATCATTATATGCCTGTCCCGAACGAATTTTATTTAAGTACCGGGACATTCCACCTACATTTTCAGAAATAGACATTTCGTTATCATTCAGAACCACTACCATACTGGATTTTAGACGTGCCATATTATTCAACGCCTCATATGCCAAGCCGCCGGACAATGCACCATCTCCAATCACAGCAACAATAGACTCATCCGTACCTAAAATCTCTTTTGCTTCTGCAAATCCCAAGGCTGCTGAAATAGAAGTAGAACTATGACCGGTATCGAAGCAGTCGCAGGGACTTTCTGCCTGCTTTGGAAATCCACTCATTCCACCGAATTTTCGTAAAGTCTTAAATTCATCCTTTCGTCCGGTTAATATCTTATGGGTATATGCCTGATGTCCTACATCCCAAATCAACTTATCCACTGGAAAATCCAATACCAGATGCAATGCCATAGTCAGTTCCACCGTTCCCAGATTTGATGCCAGATGGCCTCCTGTCTGGCTGACATTTGCCAGAATAAAATCCCGTATTTCCTGTGCCAAAATCGGATATTCACTTTTATTTAACCGCTTAATATCATTGGGTTTATTTATTTTATCTAATACACTCATGGACTGCCTCACACCTGCAACATATTGCTTTCTGATTATCTGTCTCTTATTTTTTCCGATGAACCAGCGATAGAATCAGCTCTCTTAAAAATGGATTCTCTTGTGGAAACTGATCCAGAATCTTCACTGCCTCTTGAGACAAATTCTCTACATCTGCCTTTGCACATTCTAACCCATGTAAGGTTACATATGTTATCTTACCATTTTCTTCATCACTATGTAATGGTTTTCCTAATTCTTCTTCTGTTCCTTCAATATCCAGAATATCATCCTGAATCTGAAATGCCCGTCCTATAATCCCTGCCAAGTGTTCTATTTCTTTTACCACTACAGTCGAAGCTCCTGCCAGACTGGCTCCAATCATCATAGAAGCCTCAATCAAAGCTCCTGTTTTATTCTCATATATATAATCAAGTGCCTCTTCTGTCATTGGTTTACCTGTCAGTTCAACATCTGCCGTCTGTCCACCTATCATACCATTGATTCCCGGTTTCTGTGTCAGAATCGTATATGCCTGCACGACAGGTTCCAGTTCCTTCGTCATGGAAAAGGCTTTCGCCGCCGTTTCATAAGCATAATTAAGCAAAGCATCACCTGCTAAAATTGCCATTGCTTCCCCATATACTATATGTGCTGTCTTCCGCCCTCTCCGATAATCATCATTATCCAATGCCGGTAAATCATCATGTACCAGCGAATATGTGTGAATCATTTCAATAGCTGCCATAAACGGCTGAACAATCTCATCCTTTCCCCCGAACATACGATAGGTTTCCTGCATCAGCAACGGACGAAGTCGCTTGCCACCGGCATCCACAGTATAATTCATGGCATCCAACACTGTTGCAGCATAGCCTTCTGCCTTCGGCATATAACTATGAATAATTTCATCTACTTCCTGTACACGTTCTTTCAGTTTCTCCATCTGGCATTTCTCCTTCTTCCGTTAATGTAATCATTTCTGTTTCCATTTGCTCCAGTACTTCCTTACACTGGTTGAGAAGTTCCATTCCCCTTTTATAATGCTGCATAGATGCTTCCAACGTAATTTCCGGCTTTTCCATCTCCTCTATAATCATAGAAAGCTCTGCAAATGCTTCTTCTACAGAACCCTTATGCTCCTGCTCTGCTACTTCTTGTTCCTGCTGATGTTTACTCATGCTTCCAACCTCTCTTACCTGTCTACATTCCGAATTCAAATTAACGATTTTCAAACTGGAATACAGGTTCCAGTTCTTCTACCGATTCTACTTTCGCATGAATCATTCCATCGCCAATCATAATTCGAAGTCTGTCATCCCGCTCTACCTGCTGTATTGATACAACCGGTTTTCCTTCTACTTCTAAATAGCCATATCCATGCATAAATCTTGCTGTAGGAGAAAATCCATGTAACTGTTCTCCTAAAATCATCAAGCGATGCTGGTATGCTTCCAGTTTTCTCTTCATACTCTGTGTCAGCTGATCCCATAATTCATCCAGATACTGCTTCTGCTGCTCTAATCTTCTAACCGGATTTTCATATTGCAGTTTCAATTGATACTGATGAAACTGCATGCTGGCAAATTCCAGTTTCTGTCTCATCATTTGTTGGATTTGCAATTGAAAATGCTCCATCTGATTCCAGATATCCCTGCAATCCGGAATTGCCAGTTCACAAGCAGCAGATGGCGTAGGTGCCCGTAAGTCAGCAGCATAATCTGCAATCGTCGTATCAACTTCATGACCGGTTCCAGAAATAATCGGCGTCTTTGCTTCAAAAATGGCTCTGGCTACACTCTCTTCATTAAATGCCCAAAGATCCTCAATCGAGCCGCCACCCCTGCCAATAATAATGGTATCTACACCCATTTGATCCAGCACTTGAATTCCTTTCACAATGGTAGCAGCCGCACCATCTCCCTGAACTTTAGCCGGATATAAAATCAACTGTACATATGGATTTCTTCGTCTTGCAATATTCTTTATATCCTGTATCGCGGCACCTGTAGATGCAGTTACAATTCCTACTCGTTTAGGGAATGGTGGAATCGGCTTCTTAATCTCAAAATCAAATAATCCTTCTTCATATAATTTTTCTTTTAATCGCTCATACTCTTCATATAATGCCCCGATTCCATCCAGAGTAATATCTTTTACATACATCTGGTATTTGCCGTCCCGTTCATAAACAGATACACTGCCACCTACAATTACACTTTGTCCATCCTGTAATTGGAATTTCAATCCGGTTGTCCGGTTGCTTTTAAACATAACACAGGCAAAAGATCCGGTTTCATCTTTCAGACTAAAGTAAATATGCCCGGAAGAATGGTACTTGCAGTTTGATACTTCCCCTTTCATATATAACCCGGATAACAGATAATCTCCCTGAAACATGGTTTTAATATATGTATTTATCTGTCCTACAGAATAAACTCGTCTTTGCATCACCTGTCTCCATATAGTTTTCAGCTTTCATTTTTTACTAATTTTCCCAACACTGCATTCACAAATCCTTTTGCATCTTCATCACAGTATTCCTTGGTTAATTCTACTGCTTCATTAATTGCTACACGTTCCGGAACATCATGATCAAATTTAATTTCATATACTGCCAGTCTTAAAATAGCAAGCTCTGCTTTACCAATACGGTTCAGTTTCCATCCTTCTGTATACTCTGAAATAGCAGCATCCAGCTCATTCAGATGAGCTATGACATCTGACACCTTATTCTTAACATATTCCAAATCCTCTTCTTTTGCGAAAGATATGGTTCCATCCTCTTGTTCCTGTTCTGCCAATTCCTGTAAATGAAACTCCAGTTGTTCCTCCTGCTCTTTCTGTTCAGCAAATTCAATTCGGAATAATGCTTTAAAAATATTTTCCCGCAATTGTCTTCTTGTCATAATGACCTCCACTTGTATTCTATATTTTCATGGAATGGGGACACATCTGCATCGCAGATCTGTCCCCATAAACCAGATGCTTTCTTTCGGCAGCTTATTTCTTTACTACATGAACGGTTCTTTGTGTTTTCTGTGTTTTTACAGCCTTCTGTGGCTTATCAACAGCAATACCTACAATTCTTACGTTTACCCGCTCCACTAATAATCCTGTCATGCTTTCAATTGCACTCTTTACCTTTTCCTGTACCTGTTCAGATACCTTTGGTATACTATACCCATATTTCATCTCCAATGCCAGATCAATGTTAACACTTTCCGGAGAGACTTCCACTTTCACACCTTTGGAAAGCTTATTCATTCCCAATTTGCTTACTAATTCATTCGGAATATTTCCGCTCATCTTTGCCACACCCTCTACCTCAAGAGCTGCCAGGCTGGAAATAATTGCAACTACTTCATCTGCAATCTGTACTTCACCAAAAATACCTGACTCGTGTAGCTTATATCCATCTTGACGATCCATATCAATTGCCATACTCTATCCTCCTAACGTACTTTACCTATAACATTTCCTATATTATATCAAATTTATACACATTTGCAACAAACTTTTAGCCATGCAGTTCCAGATATGCTCATACAAATTTATGCTTGCATAAAATTTGTATCGAGGATAGCTGGAACTATAGGGCGTTAGCCCTCACCGAGATGGAGTGCAACGGAATCGAGGTGCATTGCACTTTATTCTTCCACCATAGTAATTACAATATCCGTAACATCACACTCCGCTTTTCTGGTTACAATATCTTCAATTTGTGCTTTTTCTACTTCTGTCAATTCGGTCCGATTAACCGTTACATCTACACAATCCTCACTAATCAATACTACACATTCTTCAAATCCCTTTGCCATTAACTGCTGCTCGCAAATAGCTTCCCGTTCCATTACTTCCGTCATCGCTACCAACTGATTAACTGCTTCCTGCTTTGCCTCCTGACCCAAGTTTTCATTATTAACTATCTGCATAAGCAGTTCCTGAGATTTTGAACGAGTCTGTTCCCGGTTTACTTTAGCATTTACAATCGCATTGGCTGCTGTATTGGCTGTTTCTGCATTGGTTAACACCGCTTCTCCAATAGAGTCTGTTACCGGTGCACTTACCTCTGCATCATCATCATTTCCTTCTGCACCATCCGAGGCAGCAATGGTCTCTCCATTTGTATTCTCACCCGATTCCTCTGAATTTATAGAATTTGATACATCTGTATTACTATCAGCCTGAAGTGTTTCTTTCACCTCTTCATTGGCTTTAGATAGATCTACAGTATTCCCATTTTCATCTATAATACTGACTTCTTTACTGGTAAAACTCAAATATCCTGCCACTGCAATCATGACAGCCAGAGCTGTAATGATAATCTGATTCTTTTTCATTATTTTTTTCATTTTAACCTCCACATCACTCTGTCATTTTACATACTTTGATTTTATGAGCTGCAACGGGAAATAATGCCTGTGCCGTCTCCATAATATCCTGCTTTACCTGAGGAATATCTGCACCTTCTGCTACCACAGCAACTCCTTCTACCTGATTGTATTCACCTGAAACAGTAATCATGACTTCTACCTGCCCTACACCCTGTATTTTTTTTAACATTTCCTCTAACCGCTGCTCCAGAAGTTCCACTTCTGTATCATTTACGATTTCTGCTGTCTTTGCCATTCCCTCCTCATTTCCAGCTTTTTTGGAACCCGTTGGTATGCAGATTACCAGCAGAAAAATACCAATCAATAAACAGATTAGCAGTCGATTCATACCAAATGATTTCAGTTTTTCGAAAGAAAACCATTCGTTCACGTTCCCACCTGCCTTAATTATATATATTATTTTTTTCCTAAAACTAGAAGTTAAAATGAAATAATCGGTATGCTTCTACCCAAACATCTGCCTGCCACATTTAAAAGCATACAAATATACACCAACCCAATGGCAAATCTGGCGAATTTCTGATACTTCTTTTCTGGTAGCAAGTGAATACAAAATGCAGACAATACAGAAAAAGTCACAATATCCCGCATAAATTCTTTTATAATTTCTATTAGATTCATGAGCACCTCCTTAACCGGCATAATAAGTAACATTCGTAGAAACTGCTACAATTGCAATCGATAGTAAAAATAAAATAATAACTGTAAGTACTGCTGTAATCAGCATCTGACCGCCATCACTGATACTTTGAATACCGGAAATCATCCTTTTATCAGAAATCGGTTGAAGAATCGCTGCTATGAATTTATAGGAAAGAATAAACACACTCATTTTCAATACCGGCATACTTACTGTCAGAATCAAAATCAACATTCCTGCAACTCCAATTGCATTTTTAATAAGAATTCCGGAACCTATCACCACACCCGACACTGCATTTACTGCCTGTCCTCCCGGAATCACAGTCAATCCTCGTTGAAGAGCCGTAGCCGTCACTGAATCAACCGCTGGTGCCAGCATACTCTTTACAGCATTCAGCCCCACTACAAAAGCCAAAACACTTTTCATAATCCATCCGGTACCTGTTTTTACCAGTTCCCCAAGTTTTGAAAAATAATCCTCCTCCATCAAATTGTTTACCAATCCCATAACAACATAAAGTTGAATTAACGGAAAAACGACTTTTTGTATTCCCCAGGAAACCGCTGTAATACCCATTACCATCCCTTCCTGCAATACAACAGACGATGTCATTCCGGAGCTGACACCAACGGCCAACATATAGGTAGGTATTAGTGCTTTCATAATTTCCAAAATATCTGTTACCGTATCCTCAGCAACCTGATAAATGAGATAAAAAGAAGAAATCAGTAAAGCAGTCATAATCAGGTATGTTATATAAAAGCCATTCTCGCGGATTAAACCATTTCCCATAGAACCACTCATATTGGTAAACACCGCAGTTATAATTGCCAGCAAAACGAGTTTTATCAGAATATCACGGTTTGCATCCAATTCTTCTAAAAACACCTGATACAAATAGGATTTCCAATTAGAATCTTCCTCCGGCAAATCCCCCTGCATTAAAAGATGAACCAAATTTCCAAAATCTCCTTCTGTTTCTGTCCATGTATTATTAATTACCTGATTTAAACTTCCAAAATCATACTGCTCCAACAATTCTTCTTGAATCATCTCCGGAGACAAATCATCCTCTTCCTCGGTTTTCTCCTCTTCTTCCGAGGAATAGATTACCTCTGAACACTCACTCCACTGATTAAAACAGAATCCAAACTGACCAACACCTGTCCCAGTCTGTCCTATATATGTTCCATACAACCATACCCATGCACTAATCAGAGCCCAACTTATTCCACCATACACGTCTTTTCCCCCTCAAGACAAAAACTGACGAATCGTTTCAATAATCGTCTCCATTACAGGCAACGTAATCACCATGATTGCAATCCTGCCAGCCATCTCAATCTGACCGGAAATTGCCTGATATCCGGCATCCTTACATAAACTGGACGCAAATTCACAGACATATGCTATTCCTATTAGTTTTAACAGCACCCCAATATACTCCAGATTCATAAAGCCCGCTATCTGTTGCAAAAAGGCAACCAGCTTATCAAATGCCTGTACCATAAAGAACATCAATGCAAGACAAATTCCCAGACTGATAATTGTACTGATTTCCATTTGATGCTGCTTACAAATCAATGCTGCTAACATTCCAATTACTGCCAGCAAAACCAGTTGTACAATGGATATATCCATCCCTGATTCCCCCATTCATTTGGAATTATCCGATTTGAAACAGTGACTGAATCATGGTAAACAAGTCATAAATATATGGCACAATCCATGTGAGTACCAAAATCAATCCTGCCAGACTAACCAGATAAGCCTGTTCCTCTCTTCCCGAATGCTTAAGTACCTGGTTCAGAAGAGCAACCAGGATTCCCACTGCTGCAATTTTAAAAATTAATCCCATGGTCATAGCCTGTCTCTCCCATCTAAATCAATAAAATAATCAGGAACAAGCCTGACAACACTCCAAATGTCACTCCCAGTTTGGTCTTTACCGGCAATTCTCCTGTCAATTGCTCTTCCTGTCTCTGCAATTTTTGTGAATACAATCTCATGGCTCCCAGCTGGGTGTCTCGGTCCGGAAAAGATAACTGATTCCCCAGACGCTTTAAATCATTCATGCTTGCTTCCGATAATTGTGTTTTTCCATACAGGCATTTTAGTTGTTGTACCCATATTGTCTGAAAATCTTCTCCTTCCATTGCATTTAAGCGTTCTCCCATCTCTATCCACCATTGTCCACAAACACCATCCACCTGTTTTCCACAAGTAATAAATGCTTCCGGAAGCATACTGCACTGATATTGAATTTCCCCCTCCAACAGAAGCATAAACTGCTGCAATTGCCGAAGTTGCTCCAAACGCAGTTTTAACCTGTTGTTATAGCAATTTCCGCAACCGATTGCCGCTATCAGAATCAAACAAATTCCTATGCCCTTACAAACTATTTCCTTGTGCATCAAAAATTCGTTCAATATGCCCAATGCCCCCCTTATTATTCAAGACTACATATCGTTCAAAAATCCGTTCCTCCACTAATCGCCGTAATACCGGTTTATTCCGTATATCCTCAATGGAATTTCCATGCACCGTTGCTAAAATGGAACAGCCTGCATTAATCACATATTCAATTGCCTCTATGTCTTCCCGGCTCCCAATCTCATCTACTGCTACCACTACCGGAGACATAGAACGAATCAGCATTAGCATTCCATAAGCTTTGGGACAACAATCCAGTATATCTGTCCTTTTACCCAAATCATTCTGTGGTATTCCCTGATAACAGGCACCGATCTCTGAACGTTCATCTACAACTCCCACCGTTACACCAGGTCTTCCTTCCGTACCATCTGATAACAATCGAATCAAATCTCTTAATAAGGTGGTTTTTCCACAACGAGGAGGTGAAATAATCAAAGTATGCCGGATACCACTCCCATCATGAACCATGGGAAGTAATTCCATCCCACATCCTTTTACCTGATGAGATAGTCGGATATTTAAAGAAGCAACATGTCGAATGGTCTTAATACCTCGATTCTCCATAACCACTTTTCCGGCAATTCCAACTCTGTGCCCTCCCTGTATGGTAATAAATCCCTGCCGAATCTCATCCTCATATGCATATAGAGAATAATGACTGATAAAATCCAATGTATTTCGAATATCCTCCGGAGTGACTGTATATGTATCATTCATACAGGTATTCAGCTTCCCATTTGCTCCAACAAAAAACTCCCGGTTATCATAAATCACAATCAATGGTTCCCAAACCCGTAATCGTATTTCCTGTAATTTTTCGAATTCAATATTCATTGAAGTCAGTATTCTTCGCAAAGATATTGAAAATACTTTCCATAATTCCTGTTTCTTGTCCATACTTCTTCCTCCTTTCTTCTAAATATATGAATGGGGGATAGAATTAGAACAAAAAAAAGAAAGAGGATATTTCTTTCAAAACATCCTCTTTCCTATCATCATTTCAGTTTATAAATTATACACGTGATAAATACTCACCAGTTCTGGTATCAATCTTAATAACATCTCCCTGATTAACAAACAAAGGAACCATTAAGGTTGCTCCTGTCTCAACTGTACATGGTTTTGTAGCACCAGTTGCTGTATCACCTTTCACACCAGGCTCACACTCTGTAATCTCCAGTTCCACAAACAACGGTGGTTCAACTGCAAAAACCTCGCCTTTATGAGACATCATCTTAACCATCTCATTCTCTTTTACAAACTTCAAAGAATCTCCAATCTGGTCTGCATTCAATGCAATCTGATCATAAGTTTCTGTATCCATAAAATGATACAAATCACCATCACTATATAAATACTGCATTTCTTTCCGATCAATATGTGCATTTTCACATTTCTCAGTTGGACGGAAGGTCTTTTCAACTACACCGCCAGTTTTAATATTCTTAAGCTTTGTCCGAACAAAAGCGGCTCCCTTACCCGGTTTTACATGCTGAAATTCAATAATCTGGTAAATATTGCCTTCAAATTCAATGGTGACACCATTTCTGAAATCGCCTGCTGCTATCATCGTAAATAATCCTCCTTAAACTTGTGGAAATCTCTCATTCCACTATTTTATAATAGTTAACTATATTTTTCAAGCCCTTATTTCACTAACTCCTGCATAGCTTCTAAAGCAAAATCATATCCCCGTAAACCCATACCTACAATTTGTCCATTACATACCGGTGCTGTTACAGACTGATGCCGGAATTCTTCTCTTTGATGTACATTAGAAATATGCACCTCAATTTTAGGTATTTGGATAGATGCCAATGCATCCCGAATCGCATAACTGTAATGGGTATATGCTCCCGGATTAATGATAATTCCCTGTGTACCATCTGTATATGCTTCCTGAATCCGGTCAATCAGGCCACCTTCTGAGTTACTCTGAAAAATCGTCACTTCCATTCCTAAGGAAGCGGCTTTCTTCTGAATCTGCTTACACAGGCTTTCATAAGATTCCTCACCATAAATACCTTTTTCCCGGATTCCAAGAAAATTCAAATTTGGTCCATTCATAACTAATACTTTCATACTGATTCCTTCCCCTATCTTGGATTCTATTACAATCCTTTGTTTTTCTTATTTTCCATGGTTTGCATAATACGTGCAGCAATCTCATCCGGTTTCCATCCATTCACAGATTCCATAAAGTGTGCTGCCTTTTGGTACAATGGATGCCTCTGTTCCATCATTCTATGAATTTTCTCTTGAGGATTCCCACATTCTAACAGAGGCCGGTCATGGTTGTTCCGAAGCCGGTTCCACACTTCTTCTTCTGAGACCTCCAAATAAATAACAGAACCTAATTCCCTCAATAGTCTGGCATTCTCACTCCGCAATGGCATTCCACCACCGGTTGCTATTACTGTATGATGTGTACTGGCAATCAACTCCTGCAACACCTGTGTCTCCAGCTTCCTAAAATAATCTTCTCCCTTTGTTGCAAATATTTCCGAAATGCTACAACCTTCTCTTTTTATAATATAATCATCCGTATCCAAATAAGTATATCCAAACTTCTCCTCTATCTGATGCCCAATGGTAGATTTACCGGAACCCATAAATCCAATTAATACCAGATTATCTCCTGACGGATGAATGGCTTCATACAATCGATCATAAACCAACTCAGCCTGCTCATCTGTCACTTGTATATCATTCCACAATTCATATGCAATAATACCCTGGTATAACAACATCTTCAAGCCATTAACAGCAGTGCCGCCTGCTGCTTTTACCAGCTTCATAAACCGGGTCTCTGCCGGATTATAGATTAAGTCCACACCGGTTTTCACCTGCTGATAAAACTCCGGTTCTTCTATAACCACCTGATTCGTATGGGGACTTAACCCTAAAGAGGTACATTGAAATACAATCCATTCTTCTTTTGGTAACGTTCTCCATTCTTCAATCGATGCTGCAAACATACACTGTTTTTCAAACAATTGGTTCATGGAACGACAGATTTCTTCTGCTTTTTCAATTGTTCGATTTAACATGTAAATACGATTTGCCTGTTCCTGCATGCACATATATGCAACTGCTTTGGATGCACCACCGGCACCGAGTATCACTACTGTTTGATTCTTTAAAGTAATCCCTTCTGATTGAATTGCCCTTAGTAATCCCGGCATGTCTGTATTGTATCCTTTATATCCATCTGCTTCTCTTACCAAAGTATTCACTGCACCAATTCCGTTTGCCACAGGATCAATATCTACAACCGCCTTCATTACAGCATTTTTATGCGGTACTGTAACATTCAAGCCCAGCACATTTAATTGAAAAGCACCGGTAACCGCTTGCTGCACATCATCCTCTACTACTTGAAATGGTACATATACTCTATTTAATCCCAATATTTCATTCAAAGTATTATGAATCACCGGTGACAGGGTATGTGCAACCGGATTTCCAATTAACCCCAATACTCTGGTATGTCCATCAATTTTCTGCATTCTTCTCATGTCCCTTCATCGATAAGTCTCCGGAATATTTTCTTCATAAGCTTCCCGGTTTGGTTTATTTCCCTTGTAATTCCGGCTTCTCCGATAAAAAAATATACTGATTCGCTCCATTACACGTTTCAAAACAATCAAAAATCCTTCTTTATGATTCACTGGCCCAACCAGAATACTATAATATCCCATACGATTTGCACCAATGATATCCGTTAACAACTGATCTCCAACAAATAAAATCTTATCAGCGTCCACATTCAAAATCGTTGCCGCCTGCTGATAACCCTTTTTTAATGGTTTTCCTGCATTACTAATATATTTTGCCCCCATAGCCTCTGCAAACGGTGCCACCCGACGTTCATGATTGTTGGATAGAAAACAAATCTGATATCCTATCTCCTGCAGATGTCTACACAATCTTCTGGAACGTTCATCTGCCGGTGCTCCATGAGGTACTAATGTATTATCAATATCAAAAATAATCGCACGAAATCCTCGATTATAAAATTCTTCAAATGGTATCTGATATGTAGAACCAAATTCTTCCTTTGGATAAATCACAATATAGCCTCCAACTTACTTTATATACATTTTCATATTGTAGCATAAAACCTTTCAAGGCACAATGAAAAACATCCCAAATATCTGAACCAATCAGATACTGGGATGTCTTAAATTACAATTTCCCTTTTCTGTTACCTATCATTCAAATGAAATTTTCTCTGTACTTCCGTCGAGGTTTCCGAATCGGTCTCTGTTGAATATTCTGTAAAAACCTCTGTAGAACTCTCGGTACTTCCCGAAATCTCTGTAGAAGGCATCTGTTCTTCTGTTGTTCCCTCTGTTGTAACCATTTCCGTTGTTGCTTCCGTTGTAGTTGTTTCAATATCCGGAGTTTCAGAAATTGTTTCTACCACTACACTGGATGCATTTTCACTAGTACCTACATAACGATATACTTTAACATATCGTTTACCATAAATCAAAGCCTCCTGATGACTTGCAAAATAGATGTCAATACGGTTTCCCCGAATGGCACCTCCCCGGTCCTCTACTGTATATACCTGACCATTAATCACTACCTGTGTACCAAAAGGCAATACACCGGTATCTGCAGCTATGGTATGATTTGCTTTGGCAACTACTCCACTTGCTGTTACACCATTTGTCTTTCCACAACATGCTGCACACGCACAATATCCGGTTGTAAGAAATGTTCCCAGACATTCATACCCATTCATGGATGGGTCTGCATACGTAGGCTCTGCAGTTATCCCACGATAACTCTGTGCAACTACATCTGTCTTTTTATCTTCTCTGCCAACAGATTCCGGTTCCACTTCACCGGCTGCCAAAAGTGCTTCTTCTACAAATAAGTAATTTTGAATTGTCTCATAATCTTCTGGTTGTACATTCAGTGCATATGACTTTTCTTCTTGTGCACATTCGCTCAATGCCACCTGTTTGAAAGGCAGAACATTCTTAGCAGCTTCACCATTTGCAGTAATTAACGCAGCACAAGCAAACGAAGCTGAAACTGTAAGCAGTAAAATACGCTTGCAATATGCTTTTACGTTATTCATAAGTTGTACAAGTTGCTTTTCCATTTTCCTGTTCCTTTCAAGTATTAATTACTTGTTTCAAAATGTTACATAATTGTTACATCTGTGTTGCCATTATATTCTGATTTGGAAAAAAGGTCAAGCAAAAAGCAGGTTTTTCGTTTTTTTAAACAGAAATGAAAGCAAATTTTGTTTAAATTACCATTCACATAGATGAATGGCACCACAATATCTTGTGGTTTTAATAAAGTCCTCCAATTTCGCCCTTTACAAAGAAAGTTTCAAATGCTAAAATTCCTAATTGAGTCGGACAGATGATCGCGGCTGCAAGTGCCGAAAGGCCGCAGGTGAGGAAAGTCCGGGCTTCATAGGGCAGGGTGCCGGATAACGTCCGGTGGAGGCGACTCCCAGACAAGTGCAACAGAAAGAAACCGCCAGGATGAATATCCTGGTAAGGGTGGAAAGGCGAGGTAAGAGCTCACCGCTTGCCTGGTAACAGGCAAGGCTCTGTAAACTCCACTCGAAGCAAGACCGAACAGAAAGCAATACAGTTGCCCGCTGTGCTTTCGGGTAGGTTGCTGGAACCGATTGGTAACAATCGGTCTAGATAGATGATCATCCACGACATAACCCGGCTTATCGTCCGACTCTCTTATATAATATAACGCATCTGATTTCATCTCTTTGCATTTTCAAATGTTTTAAAAGCGACTGAATAGCAAAAAGATTGCCACTTTAGAATGTTCTAAAGTGACAACCCCTTTTACCCCCAATGTATACGAATGAATTAGATAGTAACCATTTTTAATGTCTGACTCTCACGCCAGTAAATACAATGAGAAATTAACGAAACCGACATATTCGGAAACTCTGATAATAATTCTTTCTTGGAATGTGTATGTACTGTCGCCTGTAACAACTGCTGTAATTCCTCAATCACAGCTTCCTTCATCTGTTTGTCCATAAATGACATAATATGTCTGGTTTTTTTCGGCAAAAACGGAGCCACTGTCTGATATGCAATATCACTATCTACAGTTGCATACCGTTCCAGCAATTCAAACATTGTCAACTGTTCATCAAATGGAATTCCTGCATGTCGAACCACTGTCAGTTCACAATTTTTCATCAAATCGCCAGTGTCAATCTGGTATCCATTCAGACCAAAATCATGAAAACACTCCAAGAACATGTCCAACTGATGTCGTTGCGTGTACTGAGATAATTCCTCAAACATCTGAAACAATTCACTATTAAACTTTGCATATTTTTCATCCCAATAAATAAAATTGTAGGTCCAATATACCGCAATGCACAGCATAAAATCGTCTGCAAAATTACTATTATTGGCGAATGCAAACAGGGACTTTAGCTTAATTCCTAAACGTCTATAGTCATTTTCACTAAGTTCCAAATCACTAAGGGTTCGTACATTCTGTATCTCTTGTTCGAAATACATCTGCATCTCGTGTAAGTCAAATCTTGGTTCTTGTATTCCCATATACATTCCTCCTTATAATATAGTTTTACATTACATTTTATTCTGCTTCCTTTCTGAATATGTTTCATTTCTTTAGTCATATTATATGACTTTTCTACAAAAAAGTCCACATTATTCGACATTTTTTACATATTTTTCCCGTTTTACACAAAGAACCCAGCCATTTCTCTCATATTTCCTGCTTTTTTTGTGCACATTTTATTATGTTTTATAATTTTTTTATAAAATTATCACAAAGGTTTTTTTGCAATTTCGAGTCAAACCACCGTTTTACCTTGCTCTTTTTATATATTTATACTACAATTGTCCCAAGATATATTTTAGCAAGACGGAGGACTGATTATGGCAATATTACCGGGAATATCAACCGCATACCGGAAAGATGGCAGTTGCTATTACCGGGCTTCTATTACATACAATAGAAAGCATATCAGCCTGGGAAGTTTTGATACTCCGGAAAATGGAACTGCAGCTTATCTGGAAGCTTCTGATATTTTGAACAACCTCCGTCGTTCTGTAGAGGATTATAATCCTTCCTTTCATCTGCCATTTGACAAATATGTATCTTTAGTTAATCTCCGAAATAATGGCGTTTACATCAAAACTCCTATTTATTTATACCCCGGTTATTTTTTATACTACTTATCTCCGGATGAAGTACTTAAGTTTGATAAGGATGATTTGTTCTTTTACTCTTCACATACGATACAGCAAAGAGGCGGCTATTT
>CAMEWU010000009.1 GCA_945946715.1 uncultured Clostridium sp.
GAATTCATAAGGTTAAGACTGCAGTTATTGTAAAAGATACTATTCCAGATGAGAAGGTAGACTTACAGAAAGTGGTGTGGAATTACGATTGCGAGAAATGGGCAAGAAATTAGGCGTGGAAAAGGTGCACCCACATAAGTTCAGAAGGACTATGGCAACCAGAGCGATTGAGAAAGGTATGCCAATAGAACAAGTTCAGAAAATACTCGGACATGAGCAGATAGACACCACACTCAGATATGCTATGGTAAATCAAAACAATGTGAAGTTGTCAATTTGGTAATATTCGAATTAATGAACCAAGGGGTGAGATTGTGGAAATAAGAAAACTTGAAGCTAATCAAATGGAAAACATAAAAAAACTGTTTAAGAGCGTATTTATGAATGACCCGTGGAATGACGATTGGAGTGATAGTGAGCAGCTTAACAATTATATTCTTGATCTGGCAGGAAACAGAAATTCTTTGTCAATTGGATTGTATGATGGAGACGAACTCGTAGGGGTATCTTTGGGAAGTATTATGCACTGGTGTTCAGGTACAGAATATTATATATATGAGTTTTTTATCATTAGAGAAAGACAAGATAATGGATTAGGAACATTATTCCTAACAGAAATTGAGAAATATGTACAGAAAATGAACGTTAATCACATCTTTTTACAAACAGAAAGAGAAGTGCCGGCTTATAAGTTCTATCAGAAATTGGGTTTTGTGGAGCTTGAGGGGCATGCATCCTTGGTAAAAAATGTTTGATTGAAAATTGCTTGATTGAGAATTGTAATTTGATGAAATATGGAGGAAGAAATAAGGCGAACAAAAAATATATTGTAGTATCTCGCCATAAGAAAGAGTCAGTTAATTTGTTATTATGCGGAGGTGTATATGGGATTTTTAAAGAAAATGAAATCTTTTTTTTCAGGGACAAGATATAGGATAAATCGTGAAATACTGAAAGACTATATCGAAGAAACCATAGAATTTGCAAGGAAAGAGGAGTTGTCATTTGGTGATGAATTTTATCTGATGACAAGTGAACAGGAAACTGAAAAATTACATATTTGTATTATAAATTATGATGCAAACGATAGCGATTGTCTTGATTCGGAAAAGAACTTGACGGGGATAGTTATCTTTGTAAATGAGAAAAAAGCATATGATCCTGAACATGATGAGAAGTACTACTCGGCAGAAGATTTTATTAATTTCAAGTTAATTAATTTTCCTGAAGAGTTTGTATTGTTAAATGATTTAGGTGCACCGGCAAGTCTTGAACTGTATAAGATTTAGAAAATGATTTTTGCAGTGATAATTTTGATTCTCGTAATGATGGTTACGTATATTAAGATTGAAGGAAAATATAAGAAATAGATAACTTCCCGTTTTATACGAAAAGCCTGTAAATGAACGAATGTTAATATGCGTTGCTTGTGGCAACGGCTCTTTTGAATATAGAATTGAGCCATCAAAAAACAAGGAGGCGTAGATTATGCTGAATGAAAACATTAAAAGACTACGAAAATCAAAAGGGCTCTCACAGGAAGAACTTGCAATTAAATTAAATGTGGTAAGGCAGACTGTATCAAAATGGGAGAATGGGTTGTCAGTTCCGGATTCAAGTATGCTTATGTCGTTAGCAGATGAGTTGGATACATCTGTAAGCACATTACTTGGAGAATCTGTATCGGAATCAACTTCAGATGATTTAAAAATAATCTCTGAAAAGCTGGAGATGATAAATCTTCAACTGGCCAAGAAAAGTATGGCAAAAGTAAAAACTGTTCGTGTGGGACTCATCGCACTGTGTGCACTAATAGTAATGATATTCATTGCTTTGGCAGTTATGCAAAGTTCTTATCTTGGTTGGAATTACAATGATCCGGAACTCGCAGTTGCAGGAACAATCTTGCATGGCTTTGAATTTGTATTTGTAAGATTTGCACCGATTGTGTTTTTGGTTTCTTTGGTGGGTATTATATTCACGTATAAGAAGAGATAAATGGTTATTTTATCTAAGTAAAGCACCCGACAACTTCCAGTTTGTATAAGAGACATAAGCCATGCATCTCGCTTCACTGCTTTTCGGCTCGGACACAGGGCTCAGCCGAAACCGAATCCTGTCAAAAAGGATAAGAAAATCGCATACGATAGAAATTGAGGAAGAAATCCTCCTTGGTGTATCATGTATCTAGCAACGAATACATGACACACTAAGGGGGATTTTTTATGAACGAAACACGATATATGATATCCGATACATCTCGTCAGTTAAAGGTAGAACCGCACGTTCTTCGTTATTGGGAGGAAGAGTTGGGCATGAAAATCAAACGGAATGAGATGGGACATCGCTATTATACGGCTGATGACATCCGGGTTTTGCATGCTGTTCGTGAGATGAAGGATCAGGGATTTCAACTGAAAGCAATCAAGCAGGTACTTCCTGAAATATATGCAAATAAAGAATTTAATTGGAATGTATTGCTGGACCAGCGTGAGCTGTTGAATCAGGCAGCAACAGTGATGACAAATGGATTAACAACAGAAAAGTATGTTTCAGAAAAGACCACGGGTGAAATACATAACAAGCAGGAAAACGAGAATGGTGGCAGTAAGGTGATTGAAATGAGACAAGCGTTAGCCAATGTATCCAGTCAAGCACCGATGGATACCATGTCAGCAGAATTAAAAATGGAACAGTTCCAGGAAATCATGACAAAGATTATCGGAAAAGCTCTGGAAGCAAACAATCGCTCCCTATCAGGTGCGATTAGCAACGAAGTGTCGGACAAGGTATCGGAACGGATTATAAAACAAATGGACTATGTAATGCGTGAAAATGAAGAACGGGAGGAGGAACGATTTCGCAAATTAGATGAAGCAATCCGAAGTCGTCAAAAGGCAAATGCAGAAGCAGCGACAGCCTTAGAAGAAAACCGCCGCAAAAAGAAAAAGAAGCTTTTTGGAAAGAAGACGAAAGTAAAGCCTAGGGTACTAAACTGAAAATAGTTTCAAATTCTTGAATCAGCGTCTCTTCTGTTTCTGGTGTGCAATCGGTACTCCAGAAACGCAGGAGACGCACGATAAATAAGTAATTGCCCAGAGACAAAGAGATGCTATACAAATTCTTTGTCTCTGGGTATTATAACATTATTATTTTGTCAATGCTTCTAATTGCTGGCGAAGCCGAGTGATTTCGGCGTCCTTCTCCGAGATGATGTCGTCTTTCTCCGAAATTACACTTTCCTTTTCCGAAATAATAATATCCATTTTAGATATAGTATTTCTTTTTCGGAAATAATAGCATCCATTTTGGCTAATTCGGCTTCATGTTCCATCTCAATGATATCATATTCCAGTAAAAGAGATTCATCGGTCATCTCATTCAACTCCTCCATTTCCTCGTAATGAGCATATAGATGGGCATATAATTTTTGAGTTAAGCTTCGTAATCTTCTGGCATCACCCTGTGTTATATTTCCCAAACTTAAGTTTTCATTGATACTTCTGATTATACTATCTTGAATTAATGTTTTCAATTGCAATAATCGTTCGGGCGTTCGTTCCTGCTTAATTGCCTACTTCTTGAATATTTTGTCGTAAATATAAAAAATGTTTTCCGTCATAAATCTCCTTTCGCATAAGTATGAGAGTAAGAACAAACTAATTTCTGCTAACAAAGCAGTATCAAAAATGGAAGTATTCGACTGATATAGTCCGAATTAAAATAGATAGAAAAATACTACTATGTAAAATAGGATTTATCTTAACATAGAATAAGTATACCATAGCGAAAGAAAATAATCAATATTTATTTTGCTTTTTTACAACTCATTTTTCTGCTTTGAATAAGCCACTATCATTGCAAAAAAGAGTTTCTGGTCTTCTGGTGAAAGAGCTTCATATAGAGACAAGAATTCAGATTGGTGGAAGGCAGAGGATGGTTGATTGCTCCCTTCAAGGATGGAGGCAATACTGCATTCTAAATATTCTGCAATGTTTCCCAGAGTGTCTAAACTGACCTTGCAGATTCCCCGCTCCAGTTGGCTGATGAATCCAACCGATAGATATAGATCTTCTGCCATTTTTTCCTGGGTTACACCTTTTATTCTGCGGTAATTCTTAATGCGATTTCCAATGATTTGATAATTTAATTCCATATTCTCAGCTTCCTTTAACTTGAAGTATTTCTTTTATTTTCCTATAGATTTAATCCATATAAAAAGAAAGTATTATTGTTAGTATTAAATAAAACTAACAATAATATTGTTAAATACTAAAAGTTATGCTAAAATAACATTATTCAGATATCTACCAAGGAGGAGAGAATATGAGAAGAAGTATCAGAAAAGTAATTGCCGGAATACTGACGGTCGGTATGATTGTTTCTATGTTGGGTGTGGCAAATTCGGTGTACGCAGAAGAGCCAAGCAGCGAAGTTACAATCAATGCAACGAATTTTCCAGATGCAACATTCCGGACATATGTATCAGAAAACTTCGATATAGACAATAGTGGTGCCTTATCTCAGGCAGAGCGAGATGCAGTTAAGACAATAGTCATCCCTAAGACTAAGGTGGTTAGTGATTTTACAGGATTGGAGTATTTTACAAAGTTAACAAAGCTGGACTGCAAGATATGGATTACTGGTGCAACTACATTGCAGGAGTTAAATATAAGTGCCAATACAGAATTGTCATATCTGGATTGTAGTGGTAATAGTTTGACAGCTTTAGATGTGAGTAAAAATACGAAATTAACTTACTTAAATTGTAGCAATAATTCATTATCAGCAATCGATGTAAGTAAGAATACGGCATTAACGGAATTAGAATGTTCTGCAAATAGTTTGACATCATTGGATGTAAGTAAGAATACAGCGTTAACAGACTTAGACTGTGGTGGGAATAGTTTAACATCGTTAGATGTGAGCAAGAACACAGCGTTAACAAGCTTACACTGTGATAGGAATAGTCTGACAGCATTAGATGTAAGTAAGAACACAGCGTTAACAGAATTAGACTGTGCTGAGAATGGTTTAACAACATTAGATGTAAGTAAGAACACAGCACTAGATGACTTAGATTGTAGTGGGAATGATTTTTCAGAATTAGATTTGAGAAGTCATGATACAAAAGTTAAAATAGAACTATATACAGATGCTGAACGCATTTTACTTTCATTAGATGAGAATAATCAATTTGATTTGCTGAATCTGGGTTTCTATGCGGCAAATGGTTGGATTGGACCGAAGGATGTATCAAATTTACAGGGTGGAACCATTGAAGAAAAGTATTTGGATGAATACTATATTGAGTACAGAGTGTTAAAAGCAAATGCCGGAGCAGATAAAGTGTCCTTTGACTTGGATATGACAGAGTATAGCGGAACAGAAGGCATCACAACTTTCATATTCTATAAGACAAACGTGAATGCTCCGGAAGTCCCTTCAACTCCATCAACTCCATCAACCCCGGAATCCCCAGCCACTCCTGACAATGGCTGGTACACAGCTGAAGACGGTACCAAGTTCTATTACAAAGATGGCAGCCCTGTTACCGGTCAGTGGTACCAGGAAGAAAATCAGTGGTATTACTTGAGCGAAACAGGAGCAGCTGTAATAGGTTGGAAGAATATTGACGGAACATGGTATTATTTTAGCACAGAGGGTGTTATGGCTACGGGCTGGCAGGAGATAGATGGCAGTTGGTACTACTTGGCTGGTTCCGGAGCTATGTTGACCGGATGGCAGGAAATAAATGGTATCTGGTACTATTTCTATGGAGATGGAAGCATGGCAGAATCTGCATGGATAGGTGGAAGTTATGTAGGTACATCCGGTGCATGGATTCCAAATCCGGTTCAGGAAGGATGGAAACAGTCCGGCAATCGCTGGTGGTATCAATATGCAGACGGAACCTATGCGGCTAACACTTGGAAGGCAATTGGTGGAACCTGGTATTACTTTGACGCATCCGGTTGGATGGCAACAGGATGGACCTATGATGGAAGCGATTGGTATTACATGAGTGCATCCGGAACGATGCGTACCGGATGGATACAAGAGGGAGATGCCTGGTACTACATGAATCCGTCCGGAGCAATGGCAACGGGCTGGATAAATGACAGTGGAAGCTGGTACTATATGAGTACATCGGGAGCAATGAAAACCGGTTGGGTACAACTGGATGAGGATTGGTACTACATGAATGCATCCGGAGCAATGCAGACGGGATGGTTCAATGATAATGGAACATGGTATTATCTGAAAGAATCCGGAGCAATGGCTCGGAATACAGTAATCGATGGATATACAATAAACGCAGACGGTGTCTGGGTACAATAGTCCATATAACCATAAGACAGAAAGGCGTTCGGCAGTGAGCATATCAGCATGCCGGAACGCCTTTTGTGTTGACAGATGGACAGGATAATCATATAATAACTGTGTTACAGAATACATAAGATTTGACGAACAAACTGTCAGATAGCATTATCTGACTTTATTTTATTTTAGAGATAAGGGGAAGAGCTCATATGAAAAATATGTTAAATTTCAAAGAACACAGCAAAGAAGAATTGATGGACATCCTGAATTTAGCAATGGACATGAAGAAATATCCGGAGAAGTATCAGGAGATTCTGAAGGGAAAAAAGTTATATACATTATTTGAGAAGACCTCTACCAGAACCTTCTTGTCCTTCACCACAGGAATTACAGAATTAGGCGGTACTTATTATAATCAGTTGTGGAAGGATTCTAATTTTGTATTAGGAGAGCCGGTTTCGGAGCTACGTTATGTTGGAAGAAATGTAGATATTATCATGGCACGGTTAATTAAAAATGAAACCGTAGAAATGTTTGGTGCAAATACAACAGTTCCATTTATTAATGGATGTGACAGTACCTATCATCCATGCCAGATATTAGCAGATGCACTGACCTTATTAGAAAAGTTCGGCACATTAAATGTTAAATTCTTATATATTGGTGCCAAGAATAATGTGTTTAATTCCTTAGTAGAGTTCTTCTCGAAGATGGAGATGGGAACTCTATACGGCTTGACTCCATTGGTAAATGATACAGCAGTCGATGCTGATTTCTATGAGAAAGCCAAAGCAACCGGTTATTATGTGGAATTAAATCCGGCTATGTCCATGGAAGAGGCAAAGTCTTATGTGAAAGACATGGATGTATTATATACAGATACCTGGGTAGACATGGAATTCTTTAATAATCCTGCTTATGCAGAGCAGAAGGAAAAGACTTTAAAAATGATGATGCCATATCAGATTAATGAGGCATTCTTAGAAGGCAGTAAGGCTATTGTATTACACGATATGCCAATGCATGTCGGATTCGAAATTTCACAGGAAGTAGTAGATAAGAATTTAGAGCATATCTTAGATCAGGCAGAAAACCGTCGTCATGCAGAGAAGGCTGTTATGGCAACTTTGCTTGGTAAAGGTGAGATACTCTAAAGTACGCATGGGTGATACTACCATAACGGAAGAATATACAAGAAAATAGAAATCCTCCTTAATAGTAATAATCAAACGCTACTTAAGGAGGATTTTTATATTTATGATTCAGAATAACCGGCACTTAGTACCTGATACTTGGTGACTCCCAGCACGGTTTCGCCATCAATTTGCAAAGCGGTTGGACGGTCAAATTCTACAGTAATGTTTTTTCCGATTAGAATTTCCACCATTTCTGTGTGTTTGACATGTTCCCCTTTGAAGATACTTGGGAAAACCATTAAGGTTTTTAACTTTCCGGAACCATACATAGGAGCGACTGAAACTGTCTGATTTTTCAGGCGATTTTGATTTGGGGTTACCATCATACCTCCGCCGTAAAATCGTCCATTCATGGTAGGAGCCAGCCATACTTTGTTGTATGTATATTCCTTACCGTCCACAGTGATTTTGGCGTTGGTAGGATGGTAATGGAATAATAGTCCTTTTATTGCAATTGACGTATAGTTTATTGGTTTGTTTGAGGTTTCTTTTATCTGATCTGCAACTTCACAGCAGTATCCATCTATCCCATATCCGATTCCATTGATAAATAGCTGTCTCGTTCCATTTACGATTACAGTTGGAAGGCTTTTCAAGTATTGGTTAATCGGGAAAGGTGCAGTACCGTCTTCCTTTTCCAAATCATGTAAAAAATCATTGCCGGAGCCGGTAGCATAATAGAGTACGGTATTTTTTAATTCAAGACCGGCGATGTCATTAGCGAAATGATTTAAGGTTCCATCACCTCCGCAAATGATGATTTGGTCATCTGCTGCAAGCTGTGACAAGAAATCAGAATAATCACAAATATCAATAATATTGTGAAAAATGAGGGTGGAATCCGGTAACAGGGTGTTTAGTTTTCGTGCTTCTGCTTCGCCGGTTCCGTTCTTTGAGAGCGGGTTAAATAGTACAAAGTATTTCATTTATAGGTCCTCCTTGCTTTGTAGGGCGTTTTCTATTTTAATACGAACTCGTTCTCCGATTTCTGATGTTTTGTGAGTTGTCACATAATCAACGGGAAGAGTTTCTAATATGTCCAGATATACATGGGAGCAATGCCAAGGATAGTTGGATTTTATGGTCTCTGTACCTTGAATAGCAGCAATTACAATTGGCACTTTTGCTTTTTGGGCAATTTTAAAAACACCATTGTGAAAAGGGAGCAATTCTAATGTTTTACTTCTGGTTCCCTCTGGATAAACACCAATAGATACCTGGTTGTTAATGATGAGCTGGGCAGCTTTTTGAATGGTAATCATAGCATTCTTTGGATTCTCCCGATCAATTGCCAGAAAACAGCATTTGCGAATCAGTCTTCCAAAAACAGGAACCTTGAAGTTTTCTGCTTTTGAGATAAATGCGATATCATATTTGGAAAGTACATACCAGGTTAAGATAGGATCAAATTTGGAACGATGATTGCAGACAAGCACAAATCGTTCTTGTTCCGGTAATTGCTCCAGTCCGGTAGTATGCACATGGATTCGGATAAGAACCTGTGCGATTCCGGTTGCACTATTTAATAGGATTCGATAAAACCGGCTGTGTTTTTCGTACTCCCGGTCTGGAGGTACGAGAAGTGCGGCAATTACCAGCAACAGAATATAACCGATTATCAGTGCCAATAGGCATAGACAGATGATACATAAGACTTTCATATTGTCGTTCACTTTCTAAAATAGAACCGCCGTCCTTCACGGATACTTTGTCAGTCAGTCCAGTGTAAGACGGCGGTTAAATTGATGAATAAATGCTTATATTATTCTTCTGAAATTGCTCCTGCTGGACAAGAACCAGCACAAGAACCGCAACTAATGCAGGTATCTGCATCAATTACAAACTGTCCATCACCTTCAGAAATAGCACCAACCGGGCAAGAACCGGCACAAGCGCCGCATGATAAACAAGCGTCAGAAATAACGAATGCCATAACGTATATCCTCCTTATTTTTCATCATTATAAATTGATTTTAAGCCTTTTTATGCATTATAGCAAGTAGAACTTTTAGGAAAAATGTCAAAAGTCAGATGTTTTTCTGTTATTTTGACAATTCGCTCCGTCGCTTTTTAATTCCGTCGATAATATGTGATTTAGCAATAATGGCTTCATTGCTGGTCAGTGCCGGAACTCCTTTTAGCGGATACTCAATTCCTAGATTTTTATACTTTGCTTCTCCCATTGTATGATACGGAAGCACGTCTAATGCCTTTAAATTTGGTAATCCTCCAATAAAATAGCCCAGACGTGTTAGCTCATCTTCCTGATCTGTAATTCCCGGAACAATGACATGGCGAATCCAAACAGGGATGTTCTTCTCTGCCAGATATTTTGCAAAATCCAGAATGTTATCATTTGGTTGCTGGGTTAGTTTTTTGTGTCCCTCCGGATCAATATGCTTGATATCCAACATTACTAAATCTGTTACCGTACAAAGCTTATCGAATTTTGCAAGGATTTCCGGTTCGTTTCTGCGGAACATAATTCCGGAAGTATCCAGACAGGTGTGGATGCCTTTTGCTTTCGCTTGTGTAAATAATTCAGTCAGAAAATCAATCTGTACTAGTGGCTCTCCACCGGTAGCGGTTAATCCTCCGCCATTCATGTAGAATTCTTTGTTTTGATCATAGTAGTCCAGAATCTCTTCTACGGTTCTTTCTTCGCCGCCGTCAAAGGACCAGGTATCCGGATTGTGACAGTATGCACACCGCATAGGGCATCCCTTAAAAAATACAACAAATCGGGTGCCTGGACCATCTACAGTACCAAAGGTTTCAATTGAATGTATATGCCCAATCATAATAATTCCTCCTAAAGTAAATTATTTTAATTATGATTTTATTTATTTTTAAACCATATTTATTATACACCTGTTAAAGAGAGAAAGGCAACTGTTAGGTATTGGTTACAAGCCATGCACTATCTCGATTCCGCGTTGCTTCATCTCGATAGACGGCTGTCGCCGTATACAAAAAGACTGCCACCATCAAAAAAGTATGCAAGCATCCTTTGAAGGCTTACAAGCCATGCCTATCTCGTCTCTACTTCGTTGCGACTCGGTAGACGGCTGTCGCCGTATAAAAATGACAGCTACCAGATAAGAGTGTGCAAGCACCCTCCCTCTGGTAGCTGTCATTTTTGCATGGCTTGTAGCTAGACTACATAGCCTGATGGAATGTTCTTGAGATTACGTCATTCTGCTGTTCTGGAGTTAACTTGATGAAGTTTACTGCGTATCCAGATACACGAATGGTTAACTGTGGATAGTTCTCCGGATGCTTCTGAGCATCAAGTAAAGTATCTCTGTTTAATACATTTACATTTAAGTGATATCCGCCTTTTGAAATGTATCCATCTAACATGTTTACTAAGTTATCAACCTGCTGTGTTGCTGCCATAATAATTACCTCCTAATTTGATTAAAATTTAATATAAAATGATTGTTACTTTTTCAGTTCCTCGTCCATACCTTCCATTAAGGTTGGTACCTGACAGGCAAGATCACCTTTTGCACAATCTGTGCAGCCTAAGGTTTCAACTGCTTTATCTAAGGAACCGTTAGGGTCTTCCACGGACACATTTACATGTCCGTGGCCGTTGCCCATCATATTGTCTAACATTGAAACAATGTCATCGACTGTACTTAATTTATCGCCCATCGAAAAACCTCCTTGGTTTAGAACTGCGGACTATAAGTCAGCCTGCATTACTTGCTTAAGTCGATATCGATGTCACCAGCGAAAATCTGATCTTCCTTACCAAGAGCGCCAGGGATAATTGTGAAGGTATTAGAAATACCATCCTGAGCATCCTTGAATGGAATCTTAGCTACTGAAGACAGAGAAGCTACTGCACCGTGAGTATCTCTCTGGTGAAGTGGGTTAGCACCTGGAGCAAATGGTGCACCGTGCTTTCTACCACATGGAGTATCACCTGTATTCTTACCATATGTTACGTTAGAAGTAATGGTTAAGATAGACTGTGTTGGGATACCATTTCTGTATACATGGTGCTTACGAAGCTTATCCATGAAGGTTGTTACAACGTATGTTGCAATAGAATCTACACGGTCATCGTTGTTACCATACTTAGGGAAATCGCCAGTTGTTTCATAACTTACAACGATGCCCTGCTCATTACGGATTGGCTTAACAGTTGCGTACTTGATAGCTGATAATGAGTCAGCTACTACAGAAAGACCTGCAACACCAGTTGCGAAGTATCTCTTAACATCTCTGTCATGTAATGCCATCTGAATTCTTTCATAAGCGTACTTATCATGCATATAGTGAATGATGTTCAAAGCACTTACATATACACGTGCTAACCATTCCATCATATCATCGAATTTAGCCATTACATCATCATAGTCAAGGACATCGCCTTCAACCGGACGGTACTTAGGACCAACCTGTACACCGGTACATTCATCAACACCACCGTTGATAGCGTACAGTAAGCACTTAGCAAGGTTTGCTCTGGCACCAAAGAACTGCATTTCCTTACCGATAACCATAGAAGATACGCAACAAGCGATACCATAGTCATCGCCATGTAAAGGTCTCATTAAGTCGTCGTTCTCATACTGGATAGAAGAAGACTTGATAGACATCTTTGCACAGAACTGCTTCCAACCCATAGGAAGTCTGGTAGACCATAATACAGTCATGTTTGGTTCTGGTGAAGTACCTAAGTTATTCAAAGTATTTAAGTAACGGAAGCTCATCTTAGAAACTAAGGTACGTCCGTCAACACCCATACCACCTAATGATTCAGTTACCCATACAGGGTCACCGGCGAAAATCTGGTTGTACTCTGGAGTACGAGCAAATTTAACAAGTCTTAACTTCATTACGAAATGGTCAACCATTTCCTGAATTTCTTCCTCAGTAAACTTACCGTTCTTTAAGTCTCTCTCAGCATAGATATCTAAGAAAGTAGCAGTACGTCCTAAAGACATTGCAGCACCGTTCTGCTCTTTTACTGCTCCTAAGTATCCGAAGTATGTCCACTGGATTGCTTCCTGTACGTTAGAAGCTGGCTTAGAAATATCAAAACCATAAGATGCAGCCATCTTGGTCAATTCCTGTAAAGCACGAATCTGCTCGGCAATTTCTTCCTTGCCACGAATTACATCATCAGTATATACATTACCAAATGATTCCTTCTGTGCTTTCTTGTCTTCGATTAAGAAGTCTGTACCATAAAGAGCAACTCTTCTGTAGTCACCGATGATACGTCCACGACCATATGCATCTGGCAAACCGGTGATGATATGGTTGGTACGGCATTTTCTGATTTCAGCATCGTAAACATCAAATACACCAGCGTTATGTGTCTTTCTGTGTGTTGTAAAGAACTCAACAATTTCAGGATCTACCTGATAACCATTATCCTCACAAGCCTTCATAGCCATACGGATACCACCGTATACATTCATACCTCTCTTGAAAGGCTTATCAGTCTGGAAACCAACGATCTTTTCCTTGTCTTTGTCAAGGTATCCAGGACCATGAGAAGTTAAAGTAGAAACAACCTTGGTATCCATATCCAGAACACCGCCTGCTTCTCTTTCTTTCTTTGATAAATCAAGTACCTGTGCCCATAAGTCTTTTGTTGCCTGAGTAGGACCAGCTAAGAAAGCGTCATCTCCCTCGTATGGAGTGTAATTCTTTTGAATAAAGTCTCTTACGTCAACAACTCTCTGCCACTCGCCGCCTACAAATTCATTCCATTCAGAACCCATTTTTGTAAAATCCTCCTTAAAAATATAGTATAAAATGAAAGGGTAATCCCTTCGATTTCTATGGTTTTATTATAAATGCATATTGTATACACGTCAATCAAATTCAGGTAAAATCCGTGTACTTTTTTTAGTACATTCGTAGTGAAAAAACCTTGTAAAATGGGTGCATATAGGCAATTTGCATAAATGTTTTGAATGGGGTATCATTAGGTTGTGGTAACAGGGCGGAGATGCCACAAGATATAGAATTTTATTGGGAATTTTGAAAAAGGAGAAATAAAAGGTGAGTAAAGTTTATAAGTTCTGGATTGGTCTGCTGACAGTACTGGGTGGATGCAGTCTTATATATTTTATTATAATATTTGCGATGCTGGGACCCACAAGTACGTTTAATTATGTATGGCTGTTGCTGGCATGTTTATGTGGTGTTTTAATATTACTATTATATAAGTTTGCCGGGAAAGGACAGGTGCCGCCAAGATGGGTAGTGATACCGGTAGAACTATTGGTGGGTGTGGGATTTTTATTCTTTATAATAGTAGAATCAATCATTATTCATGGAGGACAGACAAAGCCGGAAAGAGATGCAGATTATTTGCTGATATTGGGTGCAAAAGTGAATGGGACACAGCCATCTTTGATATTAAAATACCGTATTGATGCGGCAGTAGAATATTTAAAGGAAAATCCGGATACAATGGTAATTGCCAGTGGCGGTAAAGGGACGGATGAAGAAATTTCAGAAGCACAATGCATCTATAATGAGCTGGTGGCGAAAGGAATAGCAGCAGACCGTATTCTATTAGAAGAAGCCTCTACCAGCACGAAAGAGAATTTGATTTATTCTTCTGCAATGTTTGATGTAAAGTCGAATTCCGTCGTAATAACTACAACAGACTTTCATGTGTTTCGGGCGATGCGGCTTGCAAAAGCCTGTGGCTATCAGGAGGTCTCGGGTAACTCGGCAAAATCCGTCTGGTGGCTGGTGCCTACGAATTATACAAGAGAGTGTCTGGCCATTTTGAAGGAATGGATTACAGGTAACATTTAGAAATAGAGAATCAGTTGACATGGATTACGGAAGCACTAAATTAAGAAATTTCAGTACTTGCGTTCAAAAACAGACTGTATTATAGTATATTTAATTTGAATTTAAGGAGGAATTAACATGGCACAGGTAACAAAGGATATGATTATTGCAGATATTTTAGCGATTGACCCGGGAAATGCAGCTATTCTGATGGCAGCAGGTATGCATTGTATTGGATGTCCGGCGTCTCAGGGAGAAGCTTTGGAAGAAGCATGTATCGTTCATGGAATGAATGTGGATGAAGTTCTTGTACAGATTAATGACTATCTGGCTAAAAAAGCACAGTAATGAGCATTTTTACTAATTCAAATTGTAAAAAGTAACCAAAAGCAAAGCTCTTAAAAACCTTGTGGATTTTTTGACAATATGGTATAATTTTTCTATAGTATCGTTATTTGAACGGGATAGAAGGAGGAGTTACAGAATGGGAGAAGGTCAAAATGAAAACAACTTCAACCTGGCGAAGGGCAGTACTTCGATTTTGAAGGGTGTCGACCCCAATGATATTGGTACAACAGGAGTTCTGTATTCGAATCGGACAGGGGAAACGGGAGTATTAAAAGGCAGTGTTGCACCAAACGTTTATAATACCGAATACAATTATGAAAAAGCAAATCCATCCAAAAGTGAATCAAAGCTGGGAAAGGTTTTGATTATAGGATTGGTTGTGGTATTTGTAATCATTGCCGTTGTTGCAGCACTAGGTTATTTTGGAGTATTTTAAGATGATAACAGACAGGAGAGACGTTCTCTTGTCTGTTTTTTTGTGCAATAAGCCGTCATGCAGAAATTGTGCTTGCGTGGCATGCTATTTACTGTGACCGCTATGCAGATAGGTGCTTGCTAAATCAGATTTCAAATGTTACAATAACAAATTGGTACAGCATGTATAATATAAGGAGGAAACCTTGTTATGAATTTGGATAGAAAATCAGTTAATGCAATTCGTGTGCTTTCGGCAGATGCTATTCAGAAAGCAAATTCCGGTCATCCGGGGTTGCCACTTGGTTCGGCAGCAATGGCATATGAATTATGGGCAAAGCATATGAAACATAATCCGGCTAATCCGAACTGGGTAAATCGGGACCGGTTTATTTTGTCTGGCGGACATGGCTCTGCTTTGTTGTATTCTTTATTGCATTTGTTTGGATATGGTTTAACAATGGAAGATATGAAGAACTTCCGCCAGTTGGATTCGCTGACACCGGGACATCCGGAATATGGACATACTGTAGGTGTAGAAGCGACAACAGGACCATTGGGTGCCGGCATGGCAATGGCAGTGGGTATGGCAATGGCAGAAAATCATCTTGCTGCTACTTTTAATAAAGAAGGATATCCGGTCGTAGACCACTATACCTTTGTGCTTGGCGGCGATGGATGTATGATGGAAGGTATTTCTTATGAAGCATTTTCTCTGGCAGGTTCTCTGGGGCTTGGCAAGCTGATTGTGTTATATGATTCCAATAATATTTCTATTGAAGGCGATACCAATATTGCATTCCGGGAGGATGTGCAGAAACGTTTTCAGGCATTTGGTTTCCAAACCTTGTTAGTAGAAGATGGCAATGATTTAGATGCCATCGGAAAGGCAATTGAAGAGGCTAAGGCAGATACCACGAGACCGACAATGATAGAAGTAAAGACGAAAATCGGATTCGGCTGTCCTGCAAAGGAAGGAAAAGCATCTGCACATGGTGAACCTCTGGGAGTAGAAAATGTTGCAGCATTAAGAGAAAATCTGGGCTGGGATATTCAGGAAAGCTTTACCATTCCACAGGATGTATATGATCATTTTAAGGCAATTGCAGAAGCAAATGCGAAGGAAGAAGAAGCATGGAATGCTATGTTCCGGAAGTATACAGAAGCTTATCCGGATATGAAAGAGTTGTGGAATCAGTATTATGATACCGAACGTGGAAAGCTGCTTTATGATTTGGAAGATTTCTGGGCTGTTCCGGAGAAAGCGGAGGCAACCAGAAATTTATCCGGTAAGTTGATTAATGTAATGAAGCATGTATTACCAAATATGTTTGGCGGTGCAGCGGACTTGGCACCATCTACAAAAACATATATGAACGATATGGGGGATTATTCAAAAGAGAATCCTCTTGGAAAGAATGTCCACTTTGGCATTCGGGAAATTGCCATGGCAGCAATTGGCAATGGAATCGCACTGCATGGCGGGTTACGTCCGTATGTATCTACCTTCTTTGTATTCAGTGATTATGTAAAACCAATGGCAAGATTATCCGCACTGATGGGTCTTCCATTAACATATGTATTGACCCATGACAGTATCGGAGTTGGAGAGGATGGACCGACCCATGAACCGATTGAACAGTTAGCAATGCTGCGTTCAATGCCTAATTTCACAGTGTTCCGTCCGGCGGATGCCACTGAGACAGCGGCAGCCTGGTATTATGCAGAAACATCTGCACATACACCAACTGCACTGGTATTGTCCAGACAGAATCTTCCACAATTGGCGGGTTCCGGCCGGGATGCATTAAAGGGTGGATATGTAGTTGCAGATTCCGAAAAGGATATACCGGATGCAATTGTAATGGCAACCGGTTCTGAGGTACAGCTTGGCATAGAAGCAAAAGAAATCCTGGCACAGGAAGGTATAGATGTAAGAGTTGTCAGTATGCCATCTATGGATGTATATGAACAACAGCCGGAGGAATATAAGAACTTAGTTATGCCGAAAAATGTTCGTGCCAGAGTAGCAGTAGAAGCATTGTCTGACTTTGGTTGGGGAAAATATGTAGGTTTAGATGGAGAGGTTGTTTCCATGAAGAGCTTTGGTGCTTCTGCACCAGGCGGTCAGTTATTCCAAAAGTTTGGAATCACTACAGAGGCAGTAGTTGCAGCTGTAAAGAAGACACTTGCATAACAAGAATAAAAATTACTATAAATAAAAGAAGTCTTTCAGTGATGAAACGCTGGAAGACTTCTTTTATGTTGTAATTTATGTCACGATTCAGCTAATATAATCTGATAATTATAATTCAGCTAAGGTTTGCAAGGCAGAACGCTTAATGATTGGCTGAAAATGTTCTGCCATATGATATGGCATTGCATACGAAGTTTTAATTTTAGAACCAAATTCACATAAAGTATTGCAAACTAAATTAAATTCATCTGTTGTATGTTCAGCTCGGTTCAAAATCAAATAATACCGGGAATCCTTTGGATTCTTAAGCAAAGTATTTTCTCCATTATATAATCCTCGAAGCTGTTCTGCAGCAGAGGTTACATTGTCGAAGGTAGAGAAAACAAAAATCCGGTATATATCATAAGTTGGCTTTTCATCTTTTCCTGTTGCCGATGTGTCAGACTCAGAAGTCTGTGGGTGTAAAGAATTGCTGTCTGCAGCAGCATTCCGAACAGCTTCCAGATTCTCTACAATATTACCAAGAACATCAAAAATACTGGTAGAAGTGCCGGAATCAATCTCATCTTCATCATCTTCTGCATCGTCATCATAATCATCATAATCGTCGGTAGCCGGTTTTGTAAATTTAGAAAACCGGGTATCCAGTTCTTCCGGATCTTCTACCTTGGTTACAATTAAAATCAGACAATCCGGATTGACTGGGATTGCTTCTATCATTAAAGGAATATCTCCAACTTCAAAACCTACATCATCGGATGCCTGCTGCATCATATCTCGAAATAACGCTTTTGCACGGTCTGTTCCATACGCCAGCTCTGTAAGACGTATATTATGATCTGCTAAATCGGATTTGTATAAAGTACAACGAATTTGATTCTCATTTAATTTTTCAATCTTCATCGAATCATCTCCTTTTCGTTATAATACGGTTTCATATCAAGTTTGTGCATTGGTGTATTCTTAGTTTATCACAAAATAGGCATATGTAAAGAGGATTTATACGGTAAATTTGTAAATTTTTTAGAAAATATTAAAAAAAACATTGAATTATGTCAAAAAAATGATTATACTCTTACATAGAGATAACCAAATAAATGGAAAGGAGGTATACATGTAAGAATCCTTATCATTTCTGAAAATTCTCAGGGATTCTGTTCTGGAGAATCATTTATTTCTCGGTGGGTCTGTCTCTGAATTCAACAAAAATTGGTATTAATCATAGGTGGCCGGCTGTCCGGTTAAATGTCTCACATTCTTTGCGCCGGAACGGAGGATACTTGTCCATACAGCTGTTCATCTGCTGGTAGGGGGGATGTCATTCTTATTATTTATTTGTAAAAAAAGATAATTACACGCTTATAACATTACATGAAACTGGCGTAACACATGTATGCTGGTTGGCAATGCAGCAGGTGTCTTCCCATTGGCACCTGCTGTTTAATGTTCTGTCTGATTTAAATAAGTTCGAACACCTACGGAGATAGCATAAGCAATTTTATCCTGATATATTTCCGTATTCAGCAGAGCAGATTCTGTTGGATTCGACAAAAAGCCACATTCCACAATGGCGGCGGGACAGCTTACATTTTTTAATACATAATAGGAATCGTTAGATTTTGCCTGTCGGGTATTTTCCGGGTCTGCAATTTCTACCAGAGACTGTTGCACACATTCTGCCAGAAACTGGCTGTTATCAGAGGTATGATAATAAAATGTCTGGGCACCATGTTCTTTAGGGGAAGAAAAACTGTTTTGATGAATGCTGATCATTAAATCAGGTTTGATTTGTTCCACAAAAGTTACCCGGTTTCTCATGTCAGACTGTTTTTTGTTGGAAGCAGCATCATCACACAAGCTGCAATCTTCTTCCCGGGTCAGATAGACCTGACAGTCCTGTGCTTCCAGATAAGGCTTTAACCGTAGGGCAATCGCCAGATTGATGTCTTTTTCCAGAAGATTATCTGTGGATACTTTGCCTGGATCGAACCCTCCATGCCCTACATCAATGACGACGATTTTGGTCTCTCTGGTATTTTGAAAAACATCTATAATAGGAAGCTGGAGCCAAAAAACAACAGCCAAAAAAAGGATAATCAAAGCAGGCAGCAGGTGCTTTTTAAGTTTTCTCATAAAAAACCTCAAAAATTCATAAAAAAACTGTCGTTATAGTATATTCTTGTGGTATAATTTTAATGCACTTATATGATAGAACGAAATTGGTCTATAAGCGACAATTATGTTATGTGCGGGGTATAAGAGAATAAAAATGAATACGATTATTGCAACCGTTGACAGCGGTATCACAGAAGAAGAACCAAATCAGGATTTGGAAGTGGCAGCAGATATATTGAGAAAAGGCGGGTTGGTAGCCTTTCCAACCGAGACTGTGTATGGCTTGGGTGGAGATGCATTGAATCCGGATGCATCAAGAAAAATTTATGCGGCCAAGGGAAGACCTTCTGATAACCCTTTGATTGTGCATATTGCAGATGAAGCAGATTTGCAAAAGATAGCAAGGGATATACCGGAGGCGGCATATAAACTAATGGATGTATTCTGGCCTGGTCCCATGACCATGATTTTTCATAAAAAGCCAATCGTGCCGGACAGTACAACCGGAGGACTGGATACAGTAGCGGTACGGATGCCTTCCCATAATGTGGCATATGAGTTAATTCGACGGTCTGGCGTTATGATTGCTGCACCAAGTGCCAATACATCGGGAAGACCCAGTCCTACCATCGCTTCTCATGTAAAAGAGGATATGGATGGAAAGATTGAAATGATTATTGATGGCGGGGACTGCAGATATGGGATTGAATCCACGATTATTGATATGACCAGCGAGGTTCCGACTATCCTGCGACCGGGATATATTACACAGGAAATGCTGGAAGATGTAATTGGACATGTAGAGATAGATCCGGGAATATCTGCTCAAAACGTAAAACCAAAGGCACCGGGAATGAAGTATACCCATTATGCTCCGAAAGGAATTATGTATATTGTGGAAGGCGAGTCTTCCAAATCTGTAATCCGGTGTATTAACCGCATGGTAAAGGACCGGCAGGCAGCAGGCTGTAAGGTAGGCGTTCTGGCTACCCGCTACAATGCCATGGCTTATGAAGCAGATGAAGTAATTGTGATTGGGGATAAAGCAGATGAATTAATGATTTCATCTAATTTGTATCGCACACTTCGGGAATTTGATGCCAGAGGAGTGGATTATATTTTTTCTGAATCCTTTGCCGGCAGTGGGCTGGGAACTGCCATTATGAACCGATTGATTAAAGCAGCAGGGCATCGGGTAATACAAGCTCCAAGCGTATAGTATATAATAAGTATATAGAGATAAAAGAAAGGGAAAACTATGATAGCATTAGGAAGTGACCATGGTGGATATGGCTTGAAACAGGAAGTAATCAAGCATTTAACGGAAAAGGGACTGGAATTTAAGGATTATGGTTGTTACAGTGAAGAATCCTGTGATTATCCGGTTTATGGAAAGGCTGTTGCAGAAGCGGTTGCCAGTGGAGAATGTGAACAGGGAATTATTATTTGCGGAACCGGTATCGGCATTTCCATTTCTGCCAATAAGGTTCCGGGAGTTCGGGCAGCACTGTGTCATGACTGCTTTAGCGCACAGGCGACCAGAGAACATAATGATGCAAATGTTCTGGCGATGGGGGCCAGAGTGATTGGTCCGGGACTGGCATTGAAAATTGTAGACACTTTTTTAAGTACTCCTTTTTCAAATGAAGAGAGACATATCCGGAGAATTGGAATGATAGAGTAAATTTGAGGAAATTTATACAATATTTATAGACTTTTTTGGCAATTTTTAGTATAATTTTCAACGAGGTGAGCGAACCATGCGGGAACACAAACATGTATTCAAGATGATAACACTGATTTCCCAAATCGGAATAACCATGTTATCGTCTATTTTTCTGTGTGGACTGA
>CAMEWU010000010.1 GCA_945946715.1 uncultured Clostridium sp.
GAAAGTGCGGAAGAACAAAAACAAGAACAGAATATAAGCAGTTAAAATAAGCTTTTGATAGTGCATTTTGCATAAAAACTTGATTAGTTTTTGAAAAAATTGTATAATGTAAACATATTACCTCACTGGCAGAACGAATGTAATGCATAAAAGTGAACACCAGAAAATGTAAGACAGGGGGAGAGGAATATGGAACAGAAGAAAGTAGGGTTTGTACACTCTATTCGGAGTCGTATCATTTTATTGGTTGCGGCAACGATTGTAATCAATGCAGTTTTGGTATGGGTTATGATTCAGCCCAAGATTTCCAAGAGCTTTTCCACAACCCAGGAAAGCTACATGGAGGATATGGCGATTTCCTATGGAAAGATGCTTGGTAACTATGTGGATGAAGGCGGTTTGGAGATTATATCCACGCCGGAGATTCAGAGTATCTTAAGTGAGATTCAGATTAATGGAAAAGAAAGCAGTTATGCATATGTGGTTAATCTGGATGGAATTATGTTATATCATCCGACTGCGGAAAAGATTGGTGTCTCTGTAGAAAATTCTGTAGTGAAAGGTGTTTTGGCAGACATTGCGGAAGGAAAACCACAGAAAACTGCCGTTTATGAATATGATTTCCGTGGGGCAATTAAGTATGCCGGTGTTTATCCGGATGTAGAACGTGGATTTTTATTAATTATTTCTTCTGATAAGGCAGAAATCAATAAAGAAATTAAGGCCATTATTATTACTATGTTTTTAAGTACATTGATAGCACTTGTAGTTGGTATTGTATTTGCGGTGATTATTTCAAGTGTTATTACCAAACCGATTAAGGAAATGTCCGGTATCACCAATCGTTTCTCAACCCTGGATTTGCGGAAAGATGAAAATCAGGATCGTATGGATAACCGGAAGGATGAAGTTGGTTTAATGGGACGTTCATTAAGTGAACTTCGAAATCAGTTTGAAGAAGTAGTTACATATATTAAATTACAGAGTGGTCATTTGTATGAGGCAGCAACCGCGTTAGATGAACATGCGAAAGAGACTGCCAATAATCTGGAACAGGTAGAAAAGGCTATATATGAGATTGCAGAAGGTGCAGGTTCTCAGGCAGAAGAAACCCAGAATGCAACGGAAAATGTTATCCGTATGGGGAATATGGTAGAAGAAACTAATGTAGAGGTAGAGCATTTGTATGATTATGCAAATGCTATGAAGGCTTCCGGGGACGAAGCATCCAGAAGTCTGCAGGAATTGGATGTAATCAAAGACAAAGCAAAAGAATCCATTGATTTGATTTATCGCCAGACCAATAATACCAATGAATCAGCTCTAAAGATTCGTGAGGCAACAGAATTGATTACGTTTATTGCAGAACAGACCAATTTGCTTTCCTTAAATGCTTCTATTGAAGCAGCAAGAGCCGGAGAGCAGGGACGGGGATTTGCTGTTGTAGCGTCTCAGATTCAGAAATTGGCAGAGCAATCCAATGATTCAGCAAGGCAGATTGGTGAAATCATTAATGTACTGATTGCAGATTCCAATGAAGCAGTTGGAACGATGAACGAAGTAATGGAAATCATGGAGGAGCAGAATAAGAATATTCGTCAGATTGAAGTACAGTTCGAGCACCTGTATGAGCAGATTGATATGTCTATGACGGGAGTTGGCAATATTTCAGATAAAACACAGGTTTTGGACAATGCCCGTGTTAATGTAGTGGATATTGTACAGAATTTAACTGCCATTGCAGAAGAGAATGCAGCAAGTACGGAAGAAACTTCAGCATCTGTATCTGAAGTAAGTGATATCGTAAAGCAGATTTCTGAAAATGTAAATGAACTTCGGGCTATTGCAGAAGAACTGGAGTCACGTGTAAGTAAATTCATTGTAGAATAGTGTGAGACAGATTGTAGAAACAGACAGAATTCTATTGATTTTTGCGTTGACAAACGGACATATTTGTGCTAATTTCATAATATATTATTAGAAATGCAATGATAAGGAATAGTAGAACTTAAGAAGTATGCAGAGAGCTGTTGGGTGGTGCGAAACAGTTATGGATTGAGTTTGAACTGGCCTTTGAGCAGCAGGCTGAAAGCAGAGTAGGCTTCGCCGGTACCTGACCGTTAAAACAGGAGGATATAAAGCCGGGCAGATAATTTGCAGGCTCGTATCTGTAAGAGTGCATACATGATGTATGAATTAGAGTGGTACCGCGTAAGTTCCTTGCGTCTCTAAATATAGAGATGCAAGGTTTTTCTTTGTTTAAGGGAACCTTAAGCGGGGAAAACAATGTCGGTAGGACAATGAAGAATGTTAGTTGAATTTGAGTAATCAGATAAGGAGGTAAACGAAATGAAGAATTATCAGAAGTATCAGCGAGGTTATTTTATGCCACCGGTGGAATCTTTAAAATGGACCCACAAGGAGTATATTGATAAGGCACCAATGTGGTGTTCTGTAGATTTACGGGATGGCAATCAGGCATTGATTGTGCCAATGAGCTTAGAGGAAAAGGTAGAGTTTTTCAAGATGCTGGTGAAAATCGGTTTCAAGGAAATTGAAGTTGGATTTCCGGCAGCGTCCGAAACAGAGTATACCTTCTTAAGAACATTGATAGAAGAAGATTTAATTCCGGATGATGTAACGGTTCAGGTACTGACCCAGTCCAGAGAGCATATTATTAAGAAAACCTTTGAAGCAGTCAGAGGCTGTAAGAAGGCAGTAGTACATTTGTATAATTCCACCTCTCTTGCACAACGGGAGCAGGTGTTCAAGAAATCCAAGGAGGAAATTCTTGAAATTGCGGTTTCCGGAGCAAAGCTTTTGAAGCAGTTAGCAGAGGAGGATGGAGGCAACTTCCAGTTCGAGTATTCTCCGGAAAGCTTCACCGGTACGGAAGTAGAATATGCATTAGAGGTATGTAATGCAGTGATTGATGTATGGCAGCCTACACCGGAGAAGAAGGTAATTATCAACCTTCCTGCTACAGTGGAAATGTCATTACCACATGTATATGCCAGCCAGATTGAGTACATGAGTGAGCATATGAACTGTCGTGAGAATGTGATTCTTTCTCTTCATCCGCATAATGACAGAGGTTGTGGTGTGGCAGATGCAGAGCTTGGCTTACTTGCCGGTGCAGACCGAATTGAAGGAACCTTATTTGGTAATGGTGAGCGTACCGGTAATGTAGATATCATTACCTTAGCAATGAACATGTTTACCCATGGTGTAGACCCACAGCTTGATTTAAGTAACATTCCGGAGTTAACAGAGCTTTATGAGCGTGTTACCAGAATGCATGTGTATGAGCGTTCTCCGTATACCGGACAATTGGTGTTTGCGGCATTTTCCGGTTCTCATCAGGATGCCATTGCTAAGGGTATGAAATGGAAGGAAGAGCATAATTTAGACCATTGGAGTGTGCCATATCTTCCGTTAGACCCACAGGATGTTGGCAGAAAGTATGATGGAGATGTCATCCGTATTAACAGTCAGTCCGGTAAGGGTGGTATCGGCTATCTCTTAGAGCAGAAATATGGCTTTGATCTTCCGCCAAAGATGCGAGAAGATTTGGGCTATGCCGTAAAAGATGTTTCCGACCATATGCACAAGGAGTTAGCACCGAATGAAGTGTTGGATATTTTCCAGAAGACATATGTGAATATTCCTTCTCCAATTGAGTTGTTAGAAGCACACTTTACTCAGGGAGCACAGTTTACAGCAGAGATTACCATTAATATTCATGGCGCAAAGAAGGTATATCATGGAATGGGAAATGGACGTTTGGATGCCATTTCCAATGCAGTGAAGAAGCATTTTGATATTCAGTTCTCATTGATTTGCTATGAAGAGCATGCATTACAGGTAGGCTCTAATTCACAGGCGTGTGCCTATGTAGGAATTCAGAAGGAAGATGGAAGCGTTTCCTGGGGAGCAGGAATTCAGAATGATATTATTGATGCATCAGCCTATGCATTAATTAGTGCTATTAATCGTTCCGGATTGGTAAAATAAATTAGATGAAAAACAGGTAGAATATCTGACTTTATTCTTTACGGAATAGGCATAAAATGGTATTCTATCATTAGCAGAAACACTATCAATTTTGTATGGAGGAACAAAAGAATGGGAAATTATTTTCAACCGGAGATTGAATGTGCATCGCAGGATCAGATCCGGGCATGGCAGGATGAACGTCTGGCAAAGCAGGTAAAGCACGTATATGATAACGTGAAAATGTACAGAGACCGGATGGACGAAATGGGGTTAAAACCGGAAGATATTAAGGGAAGAGATGATTTACATAAGCTTCCGTTTATCACAAAGGATGATTTAAGAGACCAGTATCCTTATGGACTGTTGGCAATGCCATTAGAGAATTGTGTCCGGATTCAGTCTACCAGTGGAACTACAGGAAGACGTGTAGTTGCTTTTTATACTCAGCATGATATTGATTTATGGGAAGAATGTTGTGCAAGAGCCATAGTAGCTGTGGGTGGCACCAAGGAAGACGTAGTACATGTAAGTTATGGATATGGCTTATTTACCGGTGGACCTGGTTTGAATGGTGGTTCCCATAAGCTGGGTTCTCTTACCCTTCCAATGTCTTCCGGTAATACAGACCGTCAGATTCAGTTTATGACTGATTTAGGTTCTACCATCCTTTGCTGTACACCATCTTATGCAGCATATCTGGCAGAATCGATTATTGAACGTGGCTTACGGGATCAGATTCATTTAAAGGCCGGTATCTTTGGAGCAGAGGCATGGACAGAGGAAATGCGTCATGACATTGAGGAGAAGCTTGGAATTAAAGCATATGATATCTATGGATTAACAGAGATTTCCGGACCGGGTGTATCTTTCGAATGTGAGGCACAGACCGGTATGCATATCAATGAAGATCATTTCATCGCAGAAGTAATTAATCCGGTTACCGGTGAAGTGTTACCGGATGGAGAAAAGGGAGAACTGGTATTTACCAGTATTACCAAGGAAGCATTCCCATTACTGCGGTATCGGACCAGAGATATTTGTATTTTAAGCCATGAAAAGTGTCCATGTGGCAGAACTCATGTGAAGATGACGAAACCGTTAGGACGTAGTGATGACATGCTGATTGTAAAGGGTGTAAATGTATTCCCTTCACAGATTGAGACGGTATTGTTGAATAAGGGATATCCTGCTAATTATCAGATTATTGTTACCAGAGTGAATAATAGTGATAATCTGGAAGTTCAGGTAGAGATGACACCGGAAATGTTCTCAGATTCAATTAGTGAGATTTCCGGTAAAGAGAAGGAATTGGTTGGTGCATTAAAAGCAATGCTGGGTATTTATGCAGATGTGAAGCTGGTAGCACCAAAGACCATTGCAAGAAGTGAAGGAAAGGCTGTTCGTGTCATTGATAAGCGGAATCTGTATAAAGGCTAAGACGGAGCGGTAGTGGAAGTAATTGGTTATAAGTGAAGGAGGTTATGGGTATGACAGTAAAGCAAATTTCTATTTTTGTTGAGAATAAAATTGGCAATCTGGCAGAGGTAACGAAGGTGCTCTCTGATGCAGGGGTTAGTTTACATGCAATTTCTCTGGCTGACACCAAGGATTTCGGTGTTCTTCGGGTAATTGTAGATGATTCTTATTTGGCAGCAACCACATTGAAGGAGCATGGATATATTTTTTCCATTACCAAGGTGTTGGCGGTGGCAATTAATGATGAACCGGGTAGTTTATATCATATATTAACTTTATTAGAAGAAGGCAAAATTAATCTGGAGTATTTATATGATTTTAATACCAGAAAGAGTGATTATGCTTACTTGATATTTAAGGTTGATGATGTAGAAGAAGCTATAGAGGTTCTGACAAAGAATAAGGTGCGACTGCTGTGTCAGGAGGATTTATAATTTTTTCTGACATGCAGCTGGTTTCCCTGAATAGGTAAATATAAAGACTAAATTTTGCAATAGGTAATTGATATTTTTTATGAATTGCCTATTGCATTTTTTTTATTATGCTCACATAATAAAACTGAACTGTGGAAAGAAATGCACGTATTTTATACGGATAAGAGGAATGCAAGATGACATTAGATAAATTGGAAATTGGCAAGGATGCTATTATAGAAGCAGTAAATTGTGAGTCACCATCCCTTCGGAAGCACATCTTAGATATGGGCTTGACACCGAATACGGAGGTGACTTTAGTTAAGATTGCACCTATGGGCGACCCATTAGAACTGCGGGTAAGAGGATATGAATTGACCTTGCGGAAAGAGGATGCAGCAAATATTGTTTTGAAGGATATTCATGATGCCCATACATACGAGCACAAGAATACCAAGTCTGCGGAACTGTCTCATCCGGGTGTGGGAGAAACAGATACCTTAAAAAGAAAAGTATATAATACGCAGATACGGGGGAAAGAAATACCGGAAGGAGAGGCAATAACCTTTGCACTTGCAGGGAATCAGAACTGTGGCAAGACAACTCTTTTTAATCAGTTAACCGGTTCCAAGCAGCATGTGGGCAACTTTCCTGGTGTTACCGTAGAGCGGAAGGATGGGGTTATTCGCAATCATCCGGAAGCAACAGTTGTAGATTTACCCGGAATTTATTCCCTTTCTCCTTATACCAGTGAGGAGATTGTGACCAGAGAATTTTTATTAAAGGACCGGCCAAGAGGAATCATTAATATATTAGATGCAACCAATATTGAACGGAATCTGTATCTGACTATGCAACTGATAGAACTGGATATTCCTATGGTACTGGCCTTGAATATGATGGATGAGGTACGGGAAAATGGAGGAACCATTCGTGTAAATGAATTAGAGGCAGCACTTGGTATACCGGTAGTGCCTATTTCTGCCGCCAAGAATGAGGGTATTGAAGAACTGGTTGACCATGCTGTTCATGTTGCAAGATATCGGGAACGTCCGGGACGATTGGATTTTTGTGATGCGGAAGGCAGCGATGATGGTGCTATGCATCGGTGTATTCATGCCATTATTCATTTGATTGAAGACCATGCGTTAAAATATAAGATTCCGAGAAGGTTTGCAGCTACGAAGCTGGTGGAAGGTGACCAACTGATTTTAGAAGCACTCCATTTGGATGACAATGAAAAAGAGACTTTAGAGCATATCATTACACAGATGGAAGAAGAAAGCGGAAAAGACCGTTTGGCAGCTTTGGCAGATACAAGATTTCAGTTTATTGAAGAACTCTGTAAGGAAACCGTAGTAAAGCCTAACGAAAGTAAAGAGCATCTTCGCAGTATAAAGATAGATAAACTGTTGACAGGTAAGTATACCGCTTTTCCAATGTTTGTCTGTATCATGGCTTTGATTTTTTATCTGACCTTTGGAGTCATTGGAAAGTATTTAACAGATTGGTTAGAGTTAGGTATTGAATGGTTTACAAATATTTGTGATAAAGGATTAACAGTATATGGAATTAATCCGGTGGTACATTCTCTGGTAATTGATGGGATTTTTGCAGGAGTAGGAAGTGTACTTGGTATCTTGCCAACCATAGTGGTGTTGTTCTTCTTTTTATCTATTCTGGAAGACAGTGGTTATATGGCACGGGTTGCGTTTGTCATGGATAAACCGTTGCGAAAGATAGGATTATCCGGACGGAGCTTTGTTCCAATGCTGATAGGATTTGGTTGTTCCGTTCCTGCAATCATGGCGACTCGTACCCTGCCTTCTGACCGGGACCGGAAAATGACCATTTTGCTGACGCCATTTATGAGCTGTTCTGCAAAATTACCGATTTACAGCCTGTTTGCCGCAGCCTTTTTCCCAAATCATGCAGCCCTGGTGATGATTGGATTATACATAACCGGTATTGTAATAGGAATGATATTTGCAATCATTATGCAGGGAACCAGATTCAAGGGTGCTCCGGTGCCTTTTGTTATGGAACTTCCGAATTACCGGTTTCCAAGCCCGAAGAGTGTATTGCGTCTGATTGGTGACAAGGCAAAGGATTTTATTACCAGAGCCTTTACCGTAATATTTCTGGCGTCTGTGATTATCTGGTTTTTACAGACCTTTGATACCCGTTTGAATGTGGTGACAGATTCGTCCCAAAGTCTGCTGGCAATGATTGGTGGGTGGATTGCACCGGTGCTGGCTCCTATCGGTTTGGGTGACTGGCGGATTTTGACGGCATTGATTACAGGTTTTACTGCTAAAGAAAGTGTAGTCAGTACCTTGAATGTACTGCTGGCAGGCCAACCGTTGGATACATTATTTACACCGTTTAAGGCAGTTATCTTTTTAGTATTTTCTTTGTTATATACCCCATGTGTTGCAGCAATTGCAGCAGTTCGGAGAGAAATGGGAACGAAAAATGCAGTTCTGGTTGTTCTTATGCAGTGTGGCATTGCCTGGGTTGTATGTTTTATCATTCGTATGCTTGGCATGGCATTTGGATTGTAGGTTCTATTCTTTATTGGTAAGAAAGGTTGTTTTTTAAGCATTTAGAAATGATTGACGAGCAAAAAAGATGTTGATATACTGAAATTATCAATTGATTCAAACTGATTTGCGTGATGCTGTCAGGACGGAATATTGAAAAATGAGGAAGCAGGAGCAAAAGGAGGAGAAAAATGAAATACGAAGTATGGGGCGATATGATGCCGGCAGTTACCATTGGATTAGAAGCAGGGGAAAGCATTTATACCCAGTCTGGCGGTATGAGCTGGATGACCGACCAGATGGAAATGACAACGAATATGCAAGGTGGACTTGGAAAAGGAATTGGTCGTATGTTTGGCGGCGAGTCATTATTTATGGCAACTTATACAGCAAAGGCACCAAATCAGCAGATTACATTAGCAAGTTCAGTACCGGGTGAAATTAAACTTTTTGAAATTAAACCGGGATATGACATTATTGCACAGAAGGGAGCATTTTTGTGTGCGACTCCCGGCGTAGAATTAAAAGCATTTGTAACGAATGTAAAAGGTGGTTTATTTGGCGGAGAAGGTTTCATTCTTCAGCGTTATACCGGACAGGGATTAGTATTCTGTGAACTGGATGGTGCAGTTCGTGAAATTTCATTGGCAGCAGGAGAAAAGTTGGTAATTGATACAGGTAATGTTGCAGCGTGGGAAGCTACAGTAACTTATAATTCCCAGATGGTCAAGGGCTTTAAGAATGTACTGTTTGGTGGAGAAGGTTTATTCTTAACTACTTTAACCGGACCTGGTAAGGTATGGCTGCAGACTATGTCTGTTTCTGAATTGGCACAACGGTTAATTCCATATATTCCTTCAAGAGGTTAATAGAAGTATATAAAGTGTTACAGAAATGTCTGGATTTCATGGTTGACTGTGAGATTCAGACATTTTTGTTTTATGAAAAAATCATTACTTATTGTGGTATTTTGTTTCTTTTTTCTCTGGAAAGTGCTATAATCACTTGGAGTGTATTGTGCGTTGACAATATGTAGTGTATACATTAGTCATAAACTATTGAAAATGTCAGATTATTAGGAGTTTGAGGTACAGATTCATGAAAACATTATCCCATCTGGATAAACTGGAAGCAGAAGCAATTTATATTATTCGAGAGGTGGCAGCAGAATGTGAAAAGCCGGTGATGTTGTATTCCATTGGCAAGGACAGTTCTGTTATGCTCCATTTGGCGATGAAAGCATTTTATCCGGAAAAACCGCCATTTCCATTTATGCATATTGATACTACATGGAAGTTTCGAGAAATGACAGAGTTTCGTGATCGGAAAGCCAAGGAATTGGGAATTGATATGATTGTTTACACCAATGAAGAAGGTGTAAAAGCAGGTATCAATCCTTTTGATCATGGCTCATCTTATACAGATATCATGAAAACCCAGGCACTTAAGCAAGGCTTGAATAAGTATGGATTTACTGCAGCATTCGGTGGCGGACGACGAGATGAAGAAAAATCCAGAGCAAAGGAACGGATTTTTTCTTTCCGAAATGCAGAACATGCTTGGGACCCAAAGAATCAGAGACCGGAGATGTGGAAGCTTTATAATACCCAGATTCAAAAGGGAGAGAGTATGCGGGTATTCCCGCTGTCGAACTGGACAGAAAATGATATCTGGCAATACATATTACGTGAAAAGATTGATATCGTTTCCCTGTACTTTGCAGATGTAAGACCGGTAGTATACCGGGATGGTAATATTATTATGGTTGATGATGACCGGATGCGTTTATTGCCGGGAGAAGAAGTGCAGATGAAGAAAGTACGGTTTCGGACCCTTGGCTGCTATCCGCTAACAGGTGGAGTAGAGTCTGACGCAGATACGTTAGAGGCTATTGTTGAAGAGACATTGGGAGCCGTTAATTCAGAACGAACCAGCCGGGTTATCGACCATGAGGCGGCAGGCAGCATGGAGCGTAGAAAAAGGGAAGGATATTTTTAAGATGAAAGAGTTATTGAAATTTATCACCTGCGGAAGCGTAGATGATGGAAAATCAACATTAATCGGACATATGCTTTACGATTCTAAGCTGCTGTTTGCAGATCAGGAACGGGCCTTAGAATTAGAAAGCAAAGTGGGAAGTACAGATGGAAGTCTGGATTATTCCCTGCTTCTGGATGGATTGATGGCAGAGCGGGAACAAGGGATTACTATCGATGTGGCATATCGGTATTTTACTACATCCAAGCGAAGCTTTATTGTAGCAGATACTCCGGGACATGAAGAATATACCAGAAACATGGCAGTAGGGGCATCCTTTGCAGATGTAGCAGTGATATTGTTAGACGCAACGAAAGGTGTGTTAGTGCAGACCAGACGGCATACGCGTATCTGTTCCCTTATGGGGATTCGTGATTTTGTATTTATTGTAAATAAGATGGATTTGGCAGGATATATGGAAGAGGCCTTCCAAGGCATTAAGGAAGAATTAGAACAGTTTATTCAGAATTTTCCATATCATAGTATGACAGTAATTCCGGTTTCTGCAACCATAGGAGATAATATTACGAATCCATCAGAAACCATGAATTGGTATCAGGGACCGACTCTGTTGGCTTACTTAGAGGATTTAGAGTTAACATCCAAGAGCAGTGAAGAAGATTTTATTCTGCCGGTACAGCGGGTCAGTCGTCCAAATCATACCTTCCGTGGTTTTCAAGGACAGGTAGAAGCAGGAAGTCTGCGGGTTGGTGATACAGTTACCGTATATCCAAGCGGAGAGCAGGCAGCAGTTTCTCGTTTGTTAGCAGCAGGAGATGAGACAGACGAAATTGTAGAAGGACAGCCGGTAACCATATGTCTGGATAAAGAAATTGATTGTTCCAGAGGCTGTGTTATGGTAAAAGGACGGGCACCGGAAGTTGGCAACATGTTCCGGGTAACTATGCTTTGGATGGATGATGTTCCTTTGGTAGAAGGTAAAGAGTACATGTTAAAGCTGGGAACGAAAAAAATACCGGCACGAATTGTTAAAATAGAGTATAAGATTGATGTAAATACCGGAGAACAGATACCTGTAACGCAGGTAGAAAAGAATGGAATTGTTGTATGCAGTATTCTTACAACAGAAAAAATTGTATTTCGTAAGTTTACAGAAAATGAAGCATTGGGTGGCTTGATTTTAATTGACCGCATTACCAATATGACTTCTGCCTGCGGTGTCATTGAGCAGGCCTTAAAGCATTTTGATAATCTGACCTGGCAGGATTCGGATATTACAAAGGAAACACGGGAAAAGCGTCTGGGTCAGAAAGCAGCAACCCTTTGGTTTACCGGACTTTCCGGTTCCGGTAAGTCGACCCTTGCAAATGCACTGGAAATTCAGCTGACAGTAATGGGAAAACATACTATGTTGCTGGATGGGGACAATATCCGAATGGGATTAAACCGGGATTTGGGCTTCTCAGATGAAGACAGGACAGAGAATATCCGACGGATTGCAGAAGTTGCCAAGTTGATGAATGATGCAGGATTAATTGTGTTAACATCCTTTATTTCACCATTTAAGCAGGATCGGGATTTGGCACGTTCTATTATTGGTGAGGATTTTGTGGAAATCTACGTTAATACTCCGCTGGAAGAATGTGAGCGACGGGATGTAAAGGGGTTATATAAGAAGGCAAGAGCCGGCGAGATTGCGGAGTTTACCGGTATTTCAAGTCCATATGAACCACCGGAACAGCCGGAAATTATAGTTGATACCAGTAAATTGTCTGTTGAATCAGCAGTAGATGAGATACTTGGAAGATTAAAAGCATCTTTATAAAGATTGTGGCAAGCATATGAGTAAAAAAATGACAACTCTGATACTGACTATGCTGAAAGTGGGATGCATCGGCTTTGGTGGCGGAAGTGCATTGATTCCGGTGTTACAGAAAGAAGCAGTACAGGAGAAAAAGTTAATAACAGAAGAAGAATTGGATAGTGGAGTTGTGGCGGCAAGTATTACACCGGGAGCCTTGCCTGTAGAGATTGCAGCCGGAATTGGCAAAAAGAACAACGGAATACTTGGCATGTTTGCCGGAGCTTCGGCTATGGCATTTCCGGGAGCATTTCTTACAACTATTTTTATGATATTTACCTCCTTGGTAGGTGAAAAGCTGACCACACAGATTAATTATGCATCAATTGGAATCACTGCATATATTATTGTGGTTTTGATGCAGTATATACGTACTACCTTAAAAAAGGCAAAGAATAACAGAGGTGGAATGATACAGGCAGCTATCGTTATACTGGCAGTCTGGATGTTTAATGGTGAACAGAAAATATTTAAGTTGTTAGGAATTCAGGATACACCGATTTTTGGAGTTTCAACTGTTGAGATTTTTATTGTTGCGTTTTTTGTAATTGTCTGTACAGCGGGAAACTTTAAATCTATTTGGTTTGTTGTATCAGCTGTACTTAGTGTGATTTATCTGTTGGTACAAGGGAAGTCTCATATGATTGATTCTCCGGTCATTGCTGGCATTACTCTTGGCACCATGGTTGTTCTGGTAATTGTCCGGCTCTGTATGAATTTTAAAACCAAAGAAAAGTTTTCCGGAAGCCAGATAAAAGAGATTATTCAGGAAATTCTGATGTGGCTTGGATTTCTGTTTCTATTATGTCTGCCGGCATTAATAGTTGCTCCTCGTTCCATTTTATTTATTGGACAAGGATTGCTTTCAGCATTGATGTCTTTTGGTGGCGGTGATGCATATTTATCTGTAGCACAGGGATTGTTTATAGATTCCGGCATGATTACATCAGAGACGTTTTATGGAAATATTGTAACCATTGCCAATATCTTGCCGGGTTCGATTTTGTGTAAAGTATTAAGCGGAATCGGATATACCTGGGGAGCCAGCTGGACCGGAACGGTATGGGGAGGAATCTGTGTGGCACTTGCGGGATTTGCCAGTGCAACAGCTGCTTCCTGTGCAGTTTTTGGAGTAGTAAAGATTTTATATGACAAATGGAGACAAATGGATATCTTTCGGGCAATGAATGATTTGATTCGTCCGATTGTATCCGGATTATTGATTAGTGTAGGAATATCGTTATTTAATACCAATTGTACCATTGAGGCAGCAGCCGGCTGGCATTGGGGCAGCGTGGCAGCATTAATGATTCTGATTGGCGGGCTTATAATATTTATGCAAAAAAAGAAAATCCATATGGTGTGGCAGGTGTTGGCTGCGCTTGGAATATCACTAATTGGTTGTAATATGTTTAATATAATATAAAGGAGAATGAATATGAAAAAAAGACCGGTAAATTTTGGACATATGTTATCAGGAATCCGTTTGGATGTCTGGTTAAAGCTGTTAAGAGAAAACAAGATTGATAAGGAGTTTTATCCTCAGGCAGCAGTAATTACATTGGAAAGTCTGCTTTTGACACCATTGGCATTGTTGGAATATCTGATTTTCTGGATACCGATTCATTTTACAAAGATTAAAAAGGATCCGATTTATGTAGTTGGATTCTGGAGAAGCGGAACAACTTATTTGCAGAATTTGTTGACCCGTGATCCGCAGTTCGGATGGCTGGATCCGGTTAGTACCATTACATTCGGGAACTGTATTCTCCTTAGAAAACCTTTAACGGCTATTGCAAAAAATGGATTAAAGGGTGCCAGAGCTATGGATAATCTGGAATTTGAGTTGGATTTGCCAATGGAAGAGGCACATGCGTTTACGAATTTAACAGACTTGTCTGTTAGCCATATGATGGCATTTCCGGACCATGGAAAGGGCGCAAAATATGTGAATACCATTTTTACGGATAGTCTATCCTGTGATGACCGGAGACGGTTTTATCATGTATATAATTACTTATTAAAGAAAATCACTTATATCAAGGGTGGAAATCAGCTGTTATTAAAGAGTCCGGACAATACAGCAAGGATTGCATTTTTGAAACGTGCATATCCAAAATCTAAGTTTATCAATATATATCGGAATCCATATACCGTTGTCCGTTCAGCATTGAATATGTTCCGGATTGAGATGGATAAATATGCATTGTCAGAAAGTGTCAGTGACCAGTATTTATTAGACCGTGTATGCCTGATTTTCGAACGGGTATATCGTCGGGCATTTCGGGATTTGGATAACTTACCGGAATGTGATAAGATAGAAATCAAATACGAAGATTTTGTAGACCATCAGGAAGAATACTTGGAAAAAATATACCAAAAGCTGGGTATTAAGAATTATGATAAGGCATATCCATATTTTAAGGAGTATATGGACAGCATGAAGGATTATCAGACCAATACCTATGATTATGCACCGGAATTGATTGAAAAGGTCAACGAACGGTTAGGTTTCTACTTTGAAAGATACGGTTACGAAATGATTCAGCCGGATTACTCAAAATAATAGAATCGCCAAGGATAATCTTTGGCTTCTTCTGCATAGTCAATATTAATCCGGGGAGCGGAAAGAATCTGTTCCTCGGATATTTTTATGCCTGCATCGGCAATATAGAAATTTCCACCTTTGGAACACAAGTCTACATCATCTAAAGAACGGTCAATATCCATGGCTAGGCATAGCTTACCGGGACCGTCGGACAGGTGCTTTTCCTGTTTGACCGGATGTAGCTGCATCATAAGCTGTTTGGAAGCTTTATCATAAGGGACTACACTACGGATTAAGACTGCTTCCGGAATACCGGAACGATTAGCCACTACGTTCATGCAGTTATACATACCATAAATCAGATATACATATGCTGTGCCGCCTTTGTGATACATGGTTTCGGTACGATTGCTTCGAAGGCCATTGTAGGCATGAGAAGCCTTATCGACGACTCCCATGTATGCTTCGGTTTCCGTGATGATGGCACGTATGGTTCCCAGAGAAGTTTTATGGACCAGCACTTTACCCAATAAGGATTTGGATAAATCGATGGCATTTTGGTAATAAAATGTGCGAGAGAGTTTTTTCATGGTGCTCCTTTTTAGTGATATATTATATTTTATCACGTCGACTGGCGTCTCCGTGTCTTTTTTTGCCTTATGTGGATGTCCGCAAGCACGCACATCGCCGCAAGGCTCATTTTATCATATATGGGAGAATAAAAAAAGAGATTCGATATATGGGGAAAAGTGTCATAGAAGGTTTCATTGCAATTCAACCCAAAAAAGTTATAATAAGCATAGGGAATTCAGTAGGAAAGAAGGTAATAGGATGAATTTAGATTTGATACTGGAAAAGCAGAAGATAGATGCCATGTTAATTTCAAACCCTTATAACATGCGATATATAAGTGGATTTCGGGGAGGAGAAGGAACCTTATACATTTCCTTTAAAAGTAAAGTATTGATTACAGATTCCAGATATACAGAGGCGGCTGGTCAGGAAAGTGATTTTATGGTCATTGAGTGTAACCGAAATCGGAAAACCACGGATATCTTGAAGGAATTGATGCAGAAGGAACAGGTGTATAATCTTGGATATGAAGATAACTCCATGTTGTGTAGTACCTTTCAGGAATATCAGACTGCCTTGCCGATGATAGCCCGGTGGGTTCCCTTAAAAAATACAGTATGTGAGTTAAGACAGATTAAAACGGAAGAAGAAATCGGTTATTTGCGTCATGCAGAAGCTATTGGTGATATGGCATTTTCTAAGATTTTGAATATGATAAAACCGGGAATGACGGAACGGGAGCTACAGGCAGAACTGGAATATCAAATGATGAAATGCGGAGCAGAAGGAACTTCTTTTGATACGATTGTTGCTTCCGGTATTCATTCTTCTATGCCTCATGCAATTCCAACAGATAAGAAAATCGAAATGGGAGATTTTGTTACTATGGACTTTGGCTGCCGTTATCAGGGGTATTGTTCTGATATGACGCGAACGATTGTAGTTGGAAAGGCAAGTGAGAAGCAAAAAGAGATTTATCGGTTGGTGTGGAAGGCAAATCAAGTGACAGAATCCTTTCTCCATCCGGGAATGATTTGTAAGGAAGTGGATAAGATTGCCAGAGATATTATTGCAAAAGGCGGTTATGGTAATTGTTTTGGGCATGGTCTGGGACATAGCGTTGGGCTGGAAATTCATGAATCACCGGCGTGTAACACAAGAGATACCACGGTGCTAAGGCCCAATATGATTATGACCATTGAACCGGGAATCTATCTTCCGGGATTTGGAGGTGTTCGAATTGAGGATATGGTAGTCATTACCAAGGATGGATATGAAAATCTGACCCATTCCACGAAAGAATTAATTGAATTGTGATAGTAGAAAAGAATCAGAGCGACAGGTTTTAATTGTTTATTTATTCTGATTCTGTTATACTGGCAATATGTATGAATATATGGAAGAATATATGGAAGAATAGAAAAGATAATTAGATTTTATAATGATTATATATAAGAAAGGGTTTATGTATGAATGTTATCATAGCCGGCTGTGGCGGTGTAGGACATACACTGGCAGAACAATTAATAATGGAAGGGCACGAAGTTACAGTCATTGATAGCAATAATCGACATTTGCAAAATGTAATCTCTCAGTGTGATGTTATGGGAGTATTAGGTAACAGTACCAGTTACCGGATTCAGATGGAAGCCGGGATTGATGCTGCTGATTTGTTGATTGCTGTTACAGATAATGATGAAGTCAATATGTTGACTTGTTTGATTGCAAAGAAAGCAGGTAATTGCCAGACCATAGCCAGAGTACGAAGCCCTCAGTATTTTACGGAAATAGATTATATTCGGGATGAATTGGGATTATCGATGGCAGTCAATCCGGAGTTTGCAGCGGCACAGGAGATTTCCCGACTGATTCAGATTCCGTCGGCATTGGAAGTTGATACCTTTGCGAAAGGAAGAGTTACTTTAATTAAAGTAGAGATTCCGGAAAAATCAGTGCTGGATCAACTGTTACTGGCTGATTTTTCGGCAAAGGTTGGAGCAGATGCCTTGATTTGTATTGTAGAAAGAGAGAAAGAGGTATTTATTCCGGGTGGTAATTTTGTTCTGCAGGCAGGAGATATGATTTACGTCACGATTCAGATATCAGCACTGAATGGATTTCTGAATAAAATTGGCATAAAGGAGAAACCAATTAAGAAGGTAATGATTGCAGGAGGCGGAACATTAGGGTACTATCTGGGTCGTATTTTAACAGAATCCCACATTCAGGTGAAAATTATCGAACAGAAGGAAGAACGTTGTGTAGAGTTAAGTGAATTGATTTCGAAGGCCATGATTATTCATGGAAATGCCACAGATAAACAACTGTTAATTGAAGAAGATATAGAAACTACAGATGCAATGATTGCAGCCACGAATTATGATGAAGAGAATCTACTGCTGGCATTGTATGTGAATAAGATGTCGGATGCGAAGGTAATTACAAGAATTAATCGGTTGTCTTTTGAAGATGTGTTAGGAGATTTGCCAATTGGAAGAACCGTTACCCCCAAAGATACCACGGCAGAGTATATTATTCGTTATGTACGTTCTATGCAGAATTCTTATGGAAGTAACGTAGAAACCTTATACCGCATGGTAGATAATCAGGTAGAAGCATTGGAATTTAATGTAGATAGTGCGGCAAAGGTAACTCGTGCTACACTTGGGGAATTAAAAATCAAGAAAAATACTCTGATTTGTTGTATTAATCGGAATAAGAAGGTGATTCGACCTACTGGTAGGGATAGGATTATGCCTGGAGATAGCGTAGTAGTAGTAACGACCAATCGGGGACGCAATGGTATCGATGAAATATTAGTGTAATGAGGCAAGAATAACTATGAATTATCGAGTGTTAATTTATATTTTAGGCTGGGTCATGAACTTTCAGGCCATGTTTTTATTATTACCTAGTCTTGTGGCATTGGTATATAAAGAATCGACAGGCTGGTATTTTCTGGCAACAGCTGTTGTGACAGGATTAATTGGAATTGGATTAACTGCAAAAAAACCCAAGAAAAATCAGTTTCATGCAAGAGAAGGGTTTGTACTGGTGGCAGTCAGTTGGATTCTGATCAGTTTGATTAGTGCCATACCATTATGTGTAAGTGGGGAAATACCTCATTATATTGATGCATTATTTGAAATGGTGTCGGGTTATACCACAACCGGTGCCAGTATTTTGACTTCAGTGGAGGATTTACCTAAATGTATTAATTTCTGGCGCTGCTTTAGCAACTGGATTGGTGGTATGGGAGTGATTGTTTTTATTTTAATGATTCTTCCATTGACCGGTTCTAATGCGAATATGCATTTGATGCGTGCAGAAAGCCCCGGACCATCTTTTGGGAAACTGGTACCAAAACTGAAAAAAAGTGCTATGCTGTTATATTACATGTATATTGGGCTTACATTCATACAAATTCTCCTTTTATTATTTGGTGGTTTGGATTTTTTTGAAGCACTTTGTGTAAGTACAGCGACTGCCGGAACCGGTGGTTTTGGAATCCGTAATGATGGATTTAGTGGTTATAGTAGTTATGTCCAAATCGTAGTTACAGTTTTTATGTTTTTGTTTGGAGTGAATTTTAAGTTTTATTTTCTCTTCATAATGCGTAAATTCAAAGAAGCATTTTGGATGGAAGAAGTTCGCTGGTATGCTATTATCTATAGTGTGGCAACCATTCTCATTGCAATGGATATATTTCATCTGATGGGAGGAATTGGAGAGAGTCTGAAGCATTCGGCTTTCCAGGTTGCAACAGTTATGACAACAACCGGATTTTCCACTACAGACTTTAATCAATGGCCGATTTTTTCTCAGGTCATATTAGTGCTGTTAATGTGTGTAGGAGCGTGTGCAGGAAGTACCGGTGGTGGTATGAAGGTGTCTCGGCTGATTATTTATATTAAGTCAGCACAAAAAGAAATGGCCAGTCTTTTGCATCCAAATAGTATAAAGAAGATAAAGATGGATGGTAAGGTGATTGACCATGAAACCATTCGCTCAGCAAATATATATTTAATTATATATATTCTCTTGGTAGGTGTATCGATTCTACTTGTTAGTCTGAATGGATTTGATTTGGTTACGACGGTTACCTCTGTTATAGCTACCTTTAATAATATTGGTCCCGGACTTGGTGTGGTTGGACCAATGGGGAATTATAGTACCCTGTCAGTATTGTCCAAAATTGTATTGATATTTGATATGTTGGTTGGCAGATTGGAGATTTTCCCTATTATTATCTTATTTATCCGGGATACCTGGAAACGATAGAAAAACTTCAATTATAAAGAAAGAAATGGCTCAGAACGCATGTCTGAGCCATTTCTTTTTGGAGTAATTCTTATTACATAGAGCAGTTTGTCATAACGGTCTGCCGCGACACAAACCAGTAATTAACTGCTTTTTATTAACTTTTGTTCATCATAATTCGGAAGTTGAAATAAGTCAATACACTTACTGAAAGACAAGGTTAATTAACAAAATTAAGAAAAATACATTAAATAAATAACTAAATACTGTCTAAAACTTAATTAAGTTAAGTGAAAGAAAGGAAAAGAATTGACGTCTCTATAATAGAATGGTAGGATATATTACATAATGACTTATGCGTACATCAGTACATTTCTTAATAATTGATTAGGTAGGAGAAAATATATGAAAAAAGATACATTGGATCATATTGATATTGCCATACTGAATATTCTTCAGGAGAATGCCAGTACACCCATAAAGGAAATTGCGGCACAGGTATTTCTATCATCTCCTGCGGTATCTGCACGAATTGAACGAATGGAACGGCAAGGGTATATTCTGGGATACCATGCCCAGGTTAATCCCATTGCTTTGGGGTATCATATAAAAGCTTTTATCAGTCTGGAAATTGAACCAATTCGAAAGAAGGAGTTTTATCCTTATATTAAGGGGTGTCGGAATGTAATTGAATGTAACTGTGTTACAGGAGATTATTCCATGCTGCTAGAAGTGTTGTTTCCGGATACGGTTACGCTGGATCAGTTTATTGGAGAATTGCAAAGCTATGGCAGGACTCGAACACTGATTGTATTTTCTACTCCGGTAGAACACCGGGGGATTCAATTGACCACCGGTGATACAGAGGAGTAAGAACAGATTATTTTTTATTGCGACTAATCAGATTGCCGATTATGACAAGTAATACACCAACTAAAAAAAGCAGATATAAAGGTCCACGGGAACCGGTGTCTGTAAACATACTAATTAGTAATGCTACAAAAGAAAATATTTCAACTGTAAAGCCAAAAATATGAAAAAAATTAAAGTTCTTCATTAAAAGCTCCTTTCGTATCAACCGTATAATAGTATACAGAGTAGCACAGTGATTTTCAAATGTCAAAGGCGATGATTGTGATTTGCTAATGCAATTTCTTTTCGCTTCTGACTTGGTGTACAGCCATAGGTCTGGCGAAACATTCGCATAAACAGTTTATAATTTGTAAATCC
>CAMEWU010000011.1 GCA_945946715.1 uncultured Clostridium sp.
ATTCTGTCTTCCTTTCTATTTCTTTTCACACACCAGTCCGGCTTTATTCAAAATCTTTTCCAAAGGAACAATCAGAATCAGTACCGGGATGGCTGCCAAAACCACCTGTAAAATATTACCCGGGAAGGAAGCAAGTGGTTCTACCAGATTATGATAAAAGATAGCTTCGAAGACATAATATCCTGCCAGCTTTATTAACAATGCAGCTCCAACAGCCAGTACTTTCCAGCCAAAACCGGATTTCTTCTCTACAATCAGTCCTACTACAAATCCCATAAGACCGCAGGTAATAAACGTACATGGTGCATAGATTACCCAACTGGACATAATATCAAAAATTGCCATACCAAAAGCACCTGCAAAGAAGCCGGTCCGCTTTCCATACAACATAGCAGCTAAAAGCAGCGGGATATTTCCCATATGAATTAAACCACCGTAACCAAATGGCAGTTTAACATTAACAGCATAAGTAAATACTAAGGTCAGTGCTATAAACAAGCCTGTTACAGTAATTATTTTCACATTCTCCTTTACTGACTGTTTATGCGTTGTACCAGCAGTTACCTGCTCTGTTAAATCCTGATTTGTTATTGTCTTATCACTCATTTTCAAAACCTCTTTCCATAATAGAATTTGGAATCCAGAAACCCGTCGGTTCCTGTTTGTCACATGTCACATTCATCCTGTGGCATAGTCTACTATGGATGTGGCTCGATTAAAATAGCCAGTTTTGAACTTTTTTATGGTACCAGATTTTCCCACTAAAATACATAACACCGCAAAATAGCAAATGCCATGTATGCTGCATATAAACAAATATAAATAATACCTTCTGCTCGGCTTACTTTCTTACCGGTGGCACTGAAAATCAGCATCAAAACAGTTACCACAATTAGAATCGCCGTATCCGTAATACTTTCAACCACTCCTGAACCGGTCAAAGTAATCGGTGAGAGTACAGACGACATACCCAAAATAAATAATATATTGAACAGACAAGAGCCAACTGCATTTCCCAGTGCCAGACCACTTTCTCCCTTACGGGATGCTACAATCGAGGTCACAAGCTCCGGCAGAGAGGTTCCCAAAGCCACAATCGTCAAGCCTACCAGCATTGGACTCATTCCAAATGACAGAGCTATCCGCTGCGCATTATCAACAACCAAATCGCCGCCCCAGACGATGGCAATTAAGCCTCCCAGAATAAATAGGATAATCATTGGCACTGTCAGTTTCTTTTCTTCTTTTTCAGCACTGTCATCCGTGTTTGTCTTCCGTTTTTCCAAAGCAGAGCGAACGACACATATTAAGTAAATAATAAGTGCCACCAAGAGTATAGCACCCTCTAACCGACCTAACTTGCCGTCCAGAAGGAAAATCAACAAGCATACCGTTGCACCAATATTTACAGGCATATCCCGCTTTAGTATCTCCATATCTGTTGCAAATGCCTTGATTGCTGCACATACGCCAATTACCATTAACAGATTGAATAAATTGGAACCAATCACATTACTGATTGCAATTTCATTACTGCCACTCAAACCCGCTGTAATACTGACTGCTGCCTCCGGTGCACTGGTACCCATGGCAACGATGGTAAGTCCGATTACCACTGACGGAACCTTTAGAAGCTTTGCCACCGCAGAAGCACCATCCACAAAGAAATCGGCTCCTTTTATCAATAGCACAAATCCTATAACCAGATACACATACACCAGAACCGGCACCCGTTCCGGCAGAGTCATAATTGAATTCCATCCATTTAAAATCGCTTCCATATTCCGCTTTGTACACCTTTCTTTTTCCGTTATTTCTGTTTACCACTGACGGTCTTCTTTTTTACGAAGCAGTTCTTCCATATCCAGCTCTTGTTGGACTTCTTCCTTTGGCTTTTTCTTAGCTTTTGCAGTCCGCTTACTTGTTTTCACCTTTTTCACTGTTTCTTTCTTCTTTTTTTGCTGTTTTTCCTGAACAACAGTCTCATCAGTTGTTTCATCTAATGATTGTATCTGTTTTTTCTCATTCCGTCTATCCTTATTTTTCAATCTCTTAAAAAATGATACTATCCAATCCAGATAATCAATATTCATCCGACGTGCCAGAATGTCCAACATAAACAAAAGAACTGCTATAATCATGAGTGGCATAGACAAACTGGTTCTTGCCCGGACATTTTCCAGTTTTCCTGCAAATACATCATCATCATAAGTGACAAATTGACCATTTACCTGTCCAACAAAGGCATCCAGTCCATCTGCCACCAGGTCAAACCGGTATTCCGGAGAGTACTGCATGGCAGCAGCTGTTATCATACTGCTTTGTAATTCTTCTCCATTTCTGTTTTGCAGACTAATCGTATAGATGCCTATATCATCCATAGACATATTTGCTTCATATTTACCTGGTGCAACCGGATCCAAGGTGATTTCCTGGGTATTTCCATCTGTATCCGTACATACCGCTTTTACATTGGTCTCCTGACTGTATTCCTTGGTGGTATAAGTAATAACTGCCGAATTACCTTCCTGTACTACCTCCAGTGTATCTCCATCTATATTTGTATTGGAAACTACATAATTCAACATATTATCCCATAGTTGTACATAGTTTTCCCAATTTGCCCAGTTTCCAGTCCACTGATTGGTAGCATCTGTATTCCATGCTATGGTTCTTCCCAAACCATATTGCCAGGTTGACAGAATCGGGTCACCCTGGTCCGATTGCAGAATAACCGTCGCCTGTGGCTTTGCTGATGAGCCAATATACCCCAGCAGGGTAGGAACTCCGTCATTCATCAGTCCTTCAATTATTTCAGACTGACTGGTAATAACCGGTGTAAATTCCTCATTAATGATATATGTTTTTCCGGATAAGATGATTTCTTGTGCGAAAATCTTCGGAATCCCACTGTTAATATCCGTATAATAGTATCGTCCGCCACACTGGTCAGCTAAACTCTGCAACAACCGTTGATCAGATTCCGGTCCTACCGCTACTGTAGACAATGTAATACCGCTATCATTAATTTTATTAATTACTTCGCTATACTGATCATAATAATCCTGTCCATCTGTTAACAGAATGATATGTTTTACCTGGCAATGGGATTGCTGTAACTGGGTTGCCGCCTCATTCAGTGCCGGATAAATACTGGTTCCTCCACCAAAATCAATGGTTGCAATACTGTTATTTACAGACTGACGATTGGAAAGTTGCTGAATGGGTACTACCCAACTATAAGAATCATCAAATGCCAGTACACCAATCTGATCCGTATCTTTTAAGGTATTTACCCCCTCTAATGCAGCCTCCTTTGCCAAATCCAGACAGGTTGCACCTGAACCACCATCTGCAGTGGTTGTCATACTTCCGGAATGATCAATTACCATTACAATTGCCATATCCGGTACATCCCGTTCTCCTTCCAGAAACATATTAACCGGTAATACAGTTTCCAAAGAGGTATCCTGATATCCACCCATGGCAAAACTGTCATCACCACCGGTACAAATTAATCCACCTGCATAATCCCGTACATAGCTTTCTAAAATATCTAAAAAGCCCGGATGAAGATCTCTTGCATTTACATTTACCATAACAACTGCTTTATACTGAATCAGGTTTGCCATTTCTACCGGAGCTCCGGTTGGTGTAATCCTATCATATTCAACACCACAGCTCTGAATAATAGATGCTAATGCACTTCCCTCTCCCGGCGTTCCTTCTATTAAAAGAATTTTAGGCTCTGACTCTACCTGTGTAAATGCACAATATTCATTGTTCATGCTCATGGTGTCATTCACAGGCTCTACCATAACCCGGTAATCCTGGGTTCCGTTACTTTCTCCAACATCCTGAAATACAAACTGATTTTGTCCGGCAGTCAGATTCACCGTAGACTGCCCCTTTAAGGTTCTTCCGGAATACAGACTTACTACAGCCTGTGTGGAAACATTACTTTCAATAGTAACCTTTACATTAAATGTATCACCAACATGTACATATTCCGGCAGTTCCAGATTACTGACATAAACCTCTTCCCCCATGTTCTGCTCCAGCTTAATCACCTTCACATCCACATCCTGTGCAGTAACCGCACCTGCCATTTTTTCTATACTTCCGGCATTTTCCAATCCATCTGTTATTAATACCAGTCGTTTTGCCGTATCCTCCGGAAAAATCGTTAATGCAGTTGAAACCGCCTTTTCCAGATTCGTTGCCGTACTCACCGGTGCAGATGTCACTTCTGAAAAAATCTTTTTCTCTGTTACAAACTGATCCACCAATACATTATCACCAAATACCACAACACCAGCCTGATTTCTTTTTGGCATATGATCAATACTGTCCCGGATATAGGTTTCCATTTCTTCCAGGTTCTTCTCATTACTGTCCGACATATCTACCAGAAAAATGGTAGTAACCTTTCTGGTTGTAATCTTAAAACTCAGTCCACATAATGTCAGAATCAGCAATACTGCAATAATGCCTCTCAATACCAGATATTTTATTTTTCTTTCCCGATTCTGCATACGGATGAACCTACCGGATATCACTAATCCGGCAATTACCAACGGTATCAGTAGCAGCCACCAGGGATTACTCATCTCGATACTCATGATTGCCTCCACTTCTGTTAATGCTGGCGTACATATACAAACCATTCTACCGCAAGTGCCAGCAATGCTAACAGAATCATTAGATTTCGTAAATCTCTGCCACCAGTGAGATTCTTCTCATCTTCTCCTATGGTTTCATGCTCTTGTGCTTCCTCACCATTCTGATGGGACTCTTCTTCTACAGGAAACCGTACAACGAATTGTTCCTGTCGTTCTTCTCCATCCACAGTCTGGGATACGGTATAAACACCTGCCCGCCCGGTATCTGTGTAAGCATTGGTCGCAACCGCTGCAGGCAAAACCGTTGTCGTACCCTGAGGAGATTGTACAACAATATCCGAACCATTCAGATTGCCATTAAACACAATCTTTTCTCCTGTTTCATAATACTCTTCCCCAGCCATTCCACTTACCATCATATAATCCATCAAATTAGAAATCAGAATTGGGAACTCTGCTTGTAGTGCTAAATCAGAATGATGGATATCAAATCCCAAAACAGCAATTCTTCTTCCATTGTTTTCACCGAAATATCCGGCACATCCGTCCCCACTACTGATAAAACTATCTGCCCAGATTGGACGTTCATATTCCGCAGCTTCTGAAACGCCAAAGGAAAAATCCGAAACATATTTTGTTATTTCCGTATCCATAAATACAAGATTTACATTTGTTAACGTATCCTGAATCGTTACATCTCCACCTGCCGGCGGCTGAAAACAAATCACATTACCCTGCTCCGGTAATGTCTCAGGCATCATTCCATCAAATATATACAAATCGAATTTTTCACTATTATTAACTGCTGATAGCTGATTTGTTTTATACAAATCTACCCAGGAAACATTTACCACTGCTTTTTCCAAAAACATATTATCTTCTGTAACCAAAAGCACCCGTTTCTGCGTATCGTCATTCAACGTAGCATACGCCTTATTATCAGCCTGCAAATCATCTTTATTATTAATCTCTGCTGTCAGAACCCGTCCATTAAAGTCAACCTGTTCAAAATAAACCACCTGAGAACTTGCTGCCGGAACCTGAACGCTCTGCACCATAAGCAAAACATCGTCACCATACAGATTGATATCTGTTGTTACATCTTCTGATGTACCGTTCGTAATCTTACCTATTACAGTCAAAGATGGTGTTCCTGTTTCATCATATTCCATACCATAACTGATATAATCCATGGAAAGATTATTATAATCTGTATACAAATTTATAACTTGCGCTTCCAGATTGCCCAGTTCCACAGGAGAATCCGTAAAGAATACTGCCTCATACTGTTCCCATTGATTTGCCATAGACTGCACTACACTGACTGCTGCTCCTGCATCACCACTCATGTCTGTAAGAGTCAGATTTCGAAGTGCTTTTTTCAGTTCTGACTTGTCTGTAACATTGGTTTTGATAATACCGGTTTCCTGATTTGCTGTCAGTATTGTTACCTGTGCGGTTTCACTTAACGAATCTACATAATTACATGCCCGTTCTACTGCTTCCTCCATACGGGTTCGTTCCTCATTATATTGAATCCCCATGCTGGCACTGGTATCCAAAACAATAACCACATTATCATACTTTCTGCCGCCATGCTTTAAATACGGAGCCATCAATGCCAGAATCAAAAGCAGCACAGTTAGAATCTGCAAAAACATTAACAAATTCTTTTTCAACTTCTCCCAAGGAGTAGTTGCCTCTATGTTATTAAATATTTCCCTCCATAACATACTGGAAGAAAACGGATATTCCCTGGCCTTCTGCTTCAACATATACAATAAAATAATTGCCGGTATCAGCAATAGAAAAACCAGAGGCCACCAATTTGTTATTGTCATAATTTGTCTCCCATATCCTGTCGTATTCCATGTCACTTTTGGATAATCATACCCTGATTGCATACATGATCAAATAAAAATTTCTCTAGCGGTTCATCTGCTATCATCTGAATATACGTCATTTCATATTTACGAGCCAGCAGGCGCAGCTTGTCCTGCATCTCCTGCAATGCACGATTATACTGTTCGATGGCTGCCCGGTTCAGCGTTAACCGCACCTCTTCCCCTGTTTCCATATCCAACAGGTTCACCATACCATCGCCTTCAATAGAAATCTCCTGCCTTGCCAGCACTTGAATCAAAATTACCTGCTGTTTTTTATAACGTAGGTACTTTACAGCTTCCTCAATTCCTTTATCATCCAAAAAATCACTGATTACAATAGAAATACCGCTGCCTTGGAACCGTCGTGCCATAATCGCCTGATTCAGGTTGGTTTTCCCTTGGAATTCAATCTTCTCTAATTCTTTTGCAATCTGCTGAAAAGCCTGTTTTCCGGCCTTACCCTTACCTTGGGATAAAGAATCTTCCTGCATCTCACTTACATAGACCCTGTCCAGATTATTCAACACCAGATATGCAATTGCTCCTGCAAGCTGACAGGCAATTCTGGACTTTTTAGGTTCACCAAAATCCATAGATGCAGAGGTATCTATAAATATCTGAAAAATGCCTTCTTTCTCTTCCATAAACCGTTTGATATACAGTTTATCCAGACGGCCATAGGCTCCCCAGTCAATTCTACGGATATCATCTCCGGGAATATATTCCCGGTAATCAGAAAATTCAACTGAAGTTCCTTTTGCATTCGACTTTCTTCCTCCGCCCATACCATATGTCATACGGGTATTCATTGCAATGGCAAGATTATTCAATTTTGCAAAAAATTCCTGGTCAAACAACTTCTCGCCCATTTATTTCTCCCTACTGCTGAATCAGTTGTGCAATTATTTTATCCGGTGTCATATTATCAGAAAGAGCTTCAAAATTACAAATAATACGGTGACGCAATACCGGAAATGCTACATACTGTATATCCTCAAAGGAAACATTAAACCGGTTCTCCATGAGGGCTCTTGCCTTTGCTGTTTTAATAATTGCCTGAGCTGCACGGGGACTGGCACCATTTGCAATATACTTCTTTGTAATATCCGGCACATCTTTCATCTCCGGATGGGTATTATATACCAGATTCATAGCATAGTCCATTACAGGTTCTGCAATCGGCATATCATAAATGATCTGACGAATCCGCAGAATATCCTCAGCGGTCATCACCGGTGATAATACTGTCTCCTTCTGATTAACCGTTAAATTCACAATTTCCTTTAACTCATCTTTAGAAGGGAACCGTACATTCAGCTTAAATAGAAAACGATCCAATTGTGCTTCCGGCAACGGATAGGTACCTTCATTTTCAATTGGATTCTGAGTTGCCAGTACCATGAACGGCTTCGGCATAAGATAGGTCTGTTTACCAACTGTTACCGTCTTTTCCTGCATGGCCTCCAACAATGCTGACTGGGTCTTTGGCGTAGCCCGGTTAATCTCATCTGCCAATACAATATTAGAAAAAATAGGGCCTGCCTCAAACTGGAATTTATTCTGTCCATCTTCCTTAACAATCAAATTCGTACCTGTTACATCTGCAGGCATCAAATCAGGCGTAAACTGGATCCTGGAAAATGCCAAGTTCATACTTCGTGCCACTGCCTTAACCATCTGGGTCTTTCCTACACCCGGAACACCCTCCAGCAGAACATTTCCATCTGTTAAAATTGCTATTATCATCTGACGGATAATTGCTTTTTGCCCTATAATGGACTTTCCGATTTCTGCTTCACATCGCAAAATCTGGTCAATGACCTGCTTCATTTCCTGTTCATTCTGAATCATATGTCTTCTCCTTATTATTTATTTAATTCATCAAAATATGATTTTACAATATCCTGAACTCCACTTGGATAATTGGAACCTTCTACTTTATTGTAAGCATTCTGTGTATAATCCCCAACTACCTGCTGATAATCCACACTGGTTCCTGCCCACGCTTCTCCACCCTTCTGTGTTGTACCGGAGCCACTGCTATTTACTTTTCCTTCCAGACTTTCATTTTCCTGCATCTCGCGGTTTGGAATTGTAATCATCTGTCCATTCTGACCGATTGCCTGCTCATTTCCTTCACTACTTCCTGTATCATAGCCGCCACCCTGTCCATTGCCGCTCTGACCGTTTCCACCATTAGTGCCATTCTGTCCTTGTTCACCATTCTGACCATTTTGTCCATTCTGGTTATTCTGACCGTTTTGGCTGTTCTGTCCATTCTGACTGTTTTGTCCGTTCTGGCTGTTCTGACCGTTCTGGTTGCTTTGGCCATTCTGGTTGTTTTGACCGTTCTGGTTGTTTTGACCGTTCTGGTTATTCTGTCCGTTCTGGTTGCTTTGACCATTCTGGTTATTCTGTCCGTTCTGGTTATTCTGTCCGTTCTGACTGTTATTTGCCATTTGATTGTTACCTTGTGCTGTCTGCTGTTCACTGGCAACTGCCTGTTGCAGAGACTGAAGCTGCTGTTGGGAGAGACTATTATCTACAAGTCCCTGCGCCTGATTTTGCATGGTTTGGTTACCGGTAAGCCGGCCTAACCGCTGGGTCTCATTTGCAATTGCCTGCCGGTCACTTGCACTGGTATTTTCATCTAAATTCTGCAAATCCTTTTGTAAATCACTCAGATCCTCTGCCAACTGCTGTTCTTGGGTTTTCTCTTCTTCCGACATCGCTGCTGAAAGTGTCTGTAACGCTTCCCTTGCCTCCCGGTATTCTGCCTGATTCGCTTCCTGTGTCATTTTTACGGAAATACGTTCTTTTGCCCGGCTTAAATCATCTGCATTTTCAACAGACTGTAGTTCCTGCCTGGCATCTTCCAAAACCGATAGCATAGAATCCTTTTCTGCCTCTGTGAGATTCTCCATTTTTTCAATATGTTCAATAGTCTCTTCCACTTTTTGAATCTCATCTTCTACCTGTCTGGCAATCTCATGGTATTCCTGAGCAGATTCCTTTGCTGCTGTAGGAATGAAGGTAAGTACCACGAATGCAACCGCCAGTCCTAATGCAGTAACCAATAACTGCCAACGTATTTTTAATGGAAATATTTTCCGGATTTGAAACCCACCAATTCGTCCCACAGTATCCTGTTTCTGCATCCGGCTGACACTATCATCTTTCCCAATTAACTCATAGGATGTAATCAAACGCTCATGAAATCCATGAGCGTCCAGTTTCAGGGCAGCTGTCTTCATATCCGGTCTCCTGACAATTCCAATTATGATTCCTGCCAATATGCCGGTTCCTGCACCAATAATCGCAAATAAAGGCGCATAATACCACGGAACAAACAAAGCTATTATTGAGAAAACAACTGCCAATCCAAACCCGGCAGCAGCTCCCCAGGCACCCATTCGAAGTACCGATTGCTCTGTCATCCGTTTTCTGACTCGTTTTATAAATTTTACAATTTGAATATCATTTTGATTCATTTCGCAATTCCTCTGTTATAGGTTCTTCCACTGGTGTAGACATACTTGCCGGCTGATACAATTGGGGATTCACCGGTGGCACCGGTGCTGCAGCATTCATAGTCTGCATTCCCTGATTGGCCGGCTTTCTCTTTTTCTTTAATTTCTTTACCGGATTCAGCTTTCGGGCTGCCAGCCACAAGAAAAAGAAACTAATTCCACCACATACAATCACATTGACCGGTATCCAGGCATGTGCAAGAATCGGCATAAGTGTACCAAAACAATCCATTTCCTTAAAACCTTCTGCCAATGAAGCAACATCCATGCTACGAAGCATATAATCCAGGAATCCGGTTAATGGATTGCCTATCATGATAAATGGTAACAGTCCAAAATTCGGATCCGGCGCTGTTGTCATAATACTATTATAATTATAATATATCGCTTCATAAATAATTGCTCCAACACCCATAATTCCAAAGAACAGAACTACCGGTATTGCCAGTAACGCGAATTCAATCAGAAAGGTCATTACAATCGAAACAATGGTCTTTTTGAAGGCACTGGAACAAAAAACTCCAACACTTCCAATGTAAACCGCTATCACAATCATCATAAAAATATAGCCCAACAGAGCAAACCAATTTAAGCCTCCAAGGACAAAAGCAATTGCCATAATCGGGATACTGGAAATAATAAATATCATATAATTGGATAAGGCTGCCAGCAATTTTCCCCAAATAATTGACATAGGTTTCTTTGGCGTAGTTAACATAATCTCCAACGTCTGTTTTTCCCGCTCACCGGAAATACTGCCTGCTGTCAGAATCGGTACAATTAACAGTGTAATTCCCAACTGGGTCCATCCAATTACCTGATAGATATATAAGAAACCGGAAAAGTCCACCCCGCCATCAATGCCTCCTGCAAAGGCAGCAATGAAAATTGCAATTACAGCTACAATAGATAAAACAATATCATAAAACATAATGGATAATGGAAGCCGAATACTTCTGGCTCCCAGCTTTAATTCTTTGGCTAAAATGGGATTTAACATCCTCTTTTTCTTTGCACCTGCCATTATTTGCCACCTCCTGTTATCTCAAGGAACAGCGTTTCCAGATTGCCTTTTTCCCGATTAAAATTGCATACCTTTACTCCATTCATAACCAAACTGGACAACAGCTGCGCCATCTCATTATCATCACCGGAAAATGCAATAATTACCGCATCATCCCGAATGGAAATCTTTTCTACAAGAGGTGTCTGTTTCAATATCTGAATGGCCAGTTCTTTATTCTCCAAAATCTGTATTGTTAATGGATTGGAATGACGCGAGCGCTTTGTAATCTCTTCTACCTTGCCACTGGCTACCAGATTTCCCTTCTCCATAACACCAATACAGTTACACATTTCCCCTAACTCCGGAAGAATGTGGGAACTGATAATAATCGTTTTTCCCATCGAACCCAGATTCTTCATTACCTCTTTCATCTCAAATCGGGCTCTTGGATCCAGACCGGATGCGGGTTCATCTAAAATCAGCAACTGTGGATTGTGAATCAAAGCTCTTGCCACACATAACCGCTGCTTCATACCCCGGGAAAGACCATCTACATATGCATCCTGCTTATCTGACAGATTTACTAAGTCCAATAGTCCCAACGAAGTTTTACGAACGGCTTCTCCTTCCAAACCATACATACTTCCATAGAATTCCATATACTCCATAACTTTAAAATTGTCATAAACTCCAAAGAAGTCCGGCACATATCCTACTTTTCGCTTTATTAAATCATTATTATTTAATGCATCAATCCCATCAATATAAACCTCACCCCAGTCTGCCTGAAGCAATCCGCAGATAATCCGCATCGTTGTTGTTTTGCCGGCCCCGTTAGGGCCAACAAACCCAAAGATATCTCCCTTGTCAATGTGCAGATTCAGGTTATTCAGTGCCCGGTATCTTCCATATGTCTTTGTCAAATTCCGTATTGTAACCATTACTGCTCACCTCCGATCAGCGAAATCTGTGGTGCATAATAGCCCCATGTATCTGTGGTATCATCCACATAGTACCGTACCTGCATCCAGCCTTCTTCATTCACATACGGCGTCAGATCATAGACCATCCCTACGGAACCAAAGGCATCCTCATAAGACTGGGTATAATAATTATAAAGCTGAACATCACAGTAATCATCTCCATGACCATTATTCATATAGATATCTTCATCCTCCATTGAATCAGAATCACCTACCCAATCATCCAACTCTGCATCCAGATTCAGAAGCTGTGCACCTTCCAGATTCAACATACCGAAATCATACAGCACATACATCTCCGGTTCCCCATATAAATCGGTATCTTCCGTATCATAGAAATAATCAAAACCGCTTGGATACTTACTGTCATAAGAAATATTACTGCCGCCTACCATATATTCATTGATATCTCCAATAAACATGGAATAATTCTGATATTCTTCTACTACCTGATAGAAATAGGATATTGCAACGGCCGTAGAATACACTTTTGCATTCTTTCCTTCTACCAGTTGTCCATCGTAATTATCAATCATACCAAATACCATACCTTGATTCATGGACAATTCATTCGCTTTGGATTCCAGAATATTATATACATTCTGATTATCCTGCAGCAGACGGTTTGCTTCCGAATTACGGAAAATAGTATCGTTTGGTACTTCTGCCATCCACTGTTCCAAATCATAATATACGCTTTGCAATGATGCTACCTGATTTCTTTGAACCGTCTGGGTTTCTCCATTTTTCATATCACCCAGGTAAGCATATTCATCATTGTAGCAAACCACAACATTTTTCAAATCATAACCTGTATTGTTGGTTACTGTACCTTCAAAACCGGATAAACTACATATAAGACTGGTATCAATTCCGCTTCCAGCCCGGTACTCTTCTTTTTGACTTGATAAATTCTGTTTGGTAAATGCCATGGTCTTTTCCACTTGCAATTGCACTGTATCCCCATTCTGACGGACAGCATAAGCATAATCCGTGGTTCCCACAGAATCATAATATCCGCCATCATCATTCCAAGGTTCCAGATTCTGATATCCTTCGGCAAAATCAATCGCATAAGCTTTTCCCTTTGGACTTTGAACTGTCATATAAGTCTTAGTCTGTACCGAACCATTATTAAATTCAACCATGGAAACCGAATCAATAAAAGGCTTATGAATCCGATATATCATACTGGTGCCATAAACTATAACCGTAAATCCAAGTGCAATAATCGGCATAATAATCCACATCTTTTCCCGCTTATCCCTGGCTTTTAGTATCAAATACATCACCGGTCCGATGCAAATGACATAAATCAAAAAGATAGCAGCATACAGAAGTGCATTCGGCACTTTATTCCGATCGGTTCCCTGAACTGCCGTCTGCATCATCCACTCATTATATGGTTCAGATTCACCATATACCATATTCTGATAACAAGTATCTGTACCTGCATTTTCTAAAATAACCGTTGCCAAATCCGTATGAATCTCTTTCCAGCTGGCTATCGGTTCCATTGCAAGATCATAACTAAGAACCAGAACAGAGCCGCTGCCATATCCACACTGCCAAGCCGGCCCACCATATGCAATACTGCTTTGCACATCCTGCCAGCCATCTACGGATAAATTTGCAATATCTACCTGCTTCGCATCCATATAGGAATTAGATACTACCTGTAAATCCTGCTTGGATAATCCATTTACTGTTATGGGACAAAGACTGTCCTGAAATCCTTCCAAGGTAGTTGATGCTTTTGAACCGGTGCCAATAATCAACATACCGCCGTCTGCCACCCAGTTTACAATGGCATTTCGCTGCTCCTGGGACAACTGAGAGGTATTATAATTGTCAATTATAATATAATGGCACAGCGACAACCCTTCGCTAGTTTCCGGTATGTTATCTGCTGTCAGTTGAATAATCTTAGCAGCAACCACACCACTGCTGGTAGAAATGGATACGCCGTCAAAATAATTTAAACCAGTATAGTCATTACTTAAGATACCAACAACCGCATTCTGTCCAACGACCAGAGACTTGAATTCCTCCTGTTGAGAATATACAATCTTCCCTTTATCGTTTTCCAATTCAATCCGTAAGAACGAAATCACATCTATATCCGGCAACAGCATAGAAATACTCTTTTCTCCTCCACTTGGGATTGCTACCGCCTTTTCATATGCCAGACTGCGCTGATAATAAGTAGCCGGAACCGCAATACGTAATATTCCGCTAAAATCTTTCCCGGTATTCCGGATTGTAACTGTTACCGGCATGGATTTTCCTTCTATGGCAATCCCATCCAGACCGGTTTCCACAGATACTGTAAAGTCGGAATTCTCAACATCTTTATCGCTTTCTTCTGCATATGCAGACATCGGCATGCCCACCGCCACCAAAATGACTACCAGCATCCCAAGGAGTAATCGTTTCATTTTCATAGCTTCTGTCCTTTCTTATATAATTTGAAACAGAACCTCAAAGACTGTCCCCTGTTCATCAGAACGTGCCCTTATGGTTCCATTATGCATTTCAAATATATTCTTAGCAATTGCAAGTCCCAACCCGGTGCCGCCTTCTGTAGAGCGGGCAGCATCTCCCCGGTAAAACTTATCAAATATCTTATCTAAATCCTTCTGTGAAATAATTCTGCCAAAATTGACAATTGCAACTCTGACACGTCGCAACTCCGGAAGTGTATGAATCTCTATCCGGATTTGTTTGCCCTCTGCACCATACTTAATTGCATTTGCCATCAAATTACCAAAGGCACGTGCCAGTAATTCACCATCCCCATCAATATAGACCTTTTCCGGAGGAAAGATGGTATAACACTCCAGCTGCTTTTCTTTCAGGCTGGGATAAAATTCATCAATAATCTGCTCCATAAACTGTCGCAGTTCCAATCGTTGTCTGGTAATTGCTATCTTATTCTTTTCATATCTGGTAAAATCAAATAAATCCGTTACCAAGCCTTCCATTCGTGTAGATTTATTAAAAGCAATTTCTATATATTTCTGTCTGGTTTCCTCTGTCAATCCTTCCGGATGCCGCAACAGATTCAGATATCCAATAATAGAAGTCAATGGTGTTCGCAAGTCATGTGCCACATTGGTAATCAGTTCATCTTTCATCTGTTCTGCTTTCCGCTCCTTGGCAATGGTGTTTTTCAATTCTGCCTGCATGGCATTAATAGCACATGCCAGCTCTGTTAATTCTCCACTGGAACGAACCGATATTTTTCGATCCAAATCTCCATTCTTTATCCGCTCTACTCCATTTAAGATTTCCCTTATATAGGAAACCATTGGTGCTGTCAGTATGATGTAATAGATAAAGAAAAATAAAATCGAAAGCACTATCATTAGTATCCAGATTACAATGCCTGCATCTTTTAGCATCCGAAAACTCATTTCCAGCTTTGATGCCACTTCAATCTTTCGTCCCAATGCAATAATATACAATTGTACAACTCGCAGTACCATGAGCACGCCAATATCTGACAGTACGGTCAATCCACAGCTTAAAAACACATAAAGTGCCAGCTTCACACGAATACTTTGAAAAATATTATGCTTCAACCTTATAACCAACTCCCCATACTGTTTTAATCAGTGCAGGATTTCTGGAGTCTGTTTCTATCTTTTCCCGCAGCCGACGAATATGTACCATAACTGTATTGTTTACTTCATATACCTGTTCTTTCCAGACCTGCTCGAATATCTCATCCGTGCTATATACCTTGCCCGGATGACTGGCCAACAGCCAGAGAATTTCGAACTCAATTGGTGTCAGTGCCACTTCCTCTCCTTCTTTCGTTACTCGATGTGCTGACTTTTCAATCATCAAATCACCAATTGTAATGGCATTGTTTTGAAGGGAAGTGGTATTAATGTTCTGATACCGTTTTAACTGTGATTTTACCCTTGCCGTCAATTCTAAAGGATTAAAGGGCTTTGTAACATAATCATCTACTCCTGTGCCAAATCCGAGAATCTTATCCATATCAGCGGTTTTCGCACTTAACATAATAATTGGAATATTGCTGTTCTTCCGAATTCGTCTGCATACCTCAAGACCATCCATTTTGGGCATCATAACATCCAGAATAATTACCATAATTTCCGGATGTTCCTCCAGCTTTTGTAAACATTCTTCGCCATCTGCTGCTTTTATTACTTCGAATCCATCATTGGTAAGATATATTTCCACCAAATCAGCAATTTCCTGTTCATCATCTACTACCAGGATTGTTGCCATTTCTCTTTACCCCCATTATTCTTTTCCCAGCCATCGTAACACAATTTTAGGAAAATGACCTTACAAACTTCTTAAGATAACTATACGCAATTCCGTCATTTCTTCAGACCTTAAAACAGCTTCCTCCTATAAATTCCCGTAAAATAGAGTTATTTGGTACAGCCTCACCACTGACACCCAGGAAGTAATCCAGAAATTTCAAAAGCCGTTTTGCTTCCTGATACTCCGGTGAATCGTGAGATATGGCAAACAACAATGGCTCTGCATACTGCTTAATCACACTTAATTCATACAGCAAGGCTGAATTGAACATCACATCAGCTTCTTCCTGATATGGGAAAATATTCCGTTCTTCTCCACGTCTTACAGAATTCCACATTGCTATAGTGTCCTGTGCAGAATTACCTCTGGTTCTTGCATCCCGTACAATTCTGCGAATTAGTCTTCCATCCGTTGTTGAAATACGATTATGTTGGTCAATATTCAGACTGGTTAATGCACTGATATAAATCTTAAATTTACTGCTATCCGGCAATTGTTCTGTCATCTTTGGATTCAATCCATGTATGCCTTCTATAACCAACACATCTCCTGTGTTTAACTGTTTCCAATCACCTTTATATTCCCGCATACCTGTATGGAAATTAAACCGCGGCAACTCTACAGCTTCACCTGCCAGAAGCCGGGACATATCCGAATTAAACTGCTTCAAATCAATGGCTTCCAGACATTCAAAATTATAATTTCCATCTGCATCCCGTGGGGTTTCATTTCGATTAACAAAGTAATCATCCAAAGCAATTGGATGTGGGTGCATGCCATATGCCCGTAACTGAATACTTAACCGATGAGAAAAAGTAGTCTTACCGGAAGAACTTGGACCGGCAATTAATACAATTTTCTTTCCTTCCCGTTCAATCCGTTCAGCGATTTCTGCAATCTTCTTTTCCTGTAATGCTTCTTGAACCAGCATCAAATCACCGATGCCCCCTTCTGCAATCACATCATTCAATGCACCGACAGTATCAACCCCAAGCATACTGCTCCAATCTTCTGATTCTTTCAATACCTTGAATAACTTCTTCTGAGGTTCAAAAGGAGCCAGAGTTTCCGGTTCTTCTTTCGACGGCAATTGAAGCACGAATCCGGCACTGTATAAAATCAAATCAAAGCACTTGATATATCCGGTGCTTGGAACCATATATCCATAATGATAATCCTCATAATCTTCAATACTATATAAATTTGCAGCAGATACTCTCCGGTACTGAAATAATCTTACTTTATCCTCCATTCCCTGTGACGCAAAGCGTTTCATGGCAATATCTGTACTTACACTTTCTTTCTTAATTGGCACGTCAGCCCAAATTAAATCTTTCATTCTCCGTTTGATAGAATATAATAAGTCCTGACTAACCCCATCCTGAAGACCTTCCATCTCGCAGTAATATCCATTCCCTAAGGAATACATAACCCGAACCTGAAAATCTTTCTTATGTTCCATCACATCATCAATCGCCTTTAACATCAATAATGTAGCACTACGCTTATATGACTGATAACCAATCTCATCTGCAGTTGTCAGAAACCGAACCTCACAATCATTCAAAATCGGTTTAAACAACTCACACAGCTTTGCATTCATATATGCCATTACAATATCGTGTTCTTCCCGTTCCTGATACTGTTTTGCCAGCTCTAACAAAGTAGTTCCTTCTGCTACCTGTACAGTTTCACCATATACCTTTACTGTTACATTTCCCATAATTAATTCCTCCTGTTACTATTATACTACCTACCATCTGCTCCTTGTCCTTAGATAATTGTTATAGGGCTACCGGCATCTACACATGTAATACGAATTTCTTCTTCCATATTCTGACGTATACACTTTCGTAAATATTCCGCCATATAATTAATAAAAATATGCTCCAGTCCATAATGGGTTGCATCAATAATAACCAATCCCATATCAACAGCATCCAAACCTTCATGATGCCCAATATCACCTGTAATCAAAACACTGGCTCCTTCTTCTATGGCTCTTCCGATTTCACTTTTTCCGGATCCAGGACAAATAGCAATTCGATCAACACGCTTTAATACATCCCCATACACAATCACGTTTTTCAAATCAAATTCCTGTTTTGTTAATTGCGCCAGTTCCTCGACTGACATTTGTTCCGGTATCCACCCAACTCTTCCGATTCCCTCTGTATGTCCATCTGACTCCACACAGGTTACTTCCAGCGGCTCCGTTTTCATCATCCCCAACCGTTGGGCTGCTAAATCTGCCATACTGCCTTTTATATCAAAATTCGTATGCATGGCATAATAAGAAATCCGATGGGTTGCCAGATTCCAGAGTCTTCTTCCAACCATGCTTTGCGTATTCATTTGCTTTAATGGATGAAAAATCATAGGATGATGTGTTAGCAGCAAATCTGCATCCTGTTCTACCGCTTGCTTAATCACGTAATCCGAAGCATCCAGTCCTATCATTATATGACGAATTTCCTGATTTTCATCTCCCAACAGCAGTCCTACATTATCCCATTCCTCTGCATATTGGAGAGGCGATAATTCTTCCAACCAGTTCATAACTGTTTTAAGCTTCATAATATCCCTGTGCCTCCTGATTCCATGCTTGTTGTCTTCTCAGCTCCTGTACCCGTTCCTGCGCTTTCTCTGTTTGCTGAACATTCAATTGCTTCATTAGCTGATTCATTTGCTGCTCTTCTCTTTTCAAAAATTGCCATAAAACAGAAGACCTCTGCTGTAACAGACATCTTCCATACTGATACTCCACATTATTCCATGAAGTGTCTTCTTCATTTTTCGCCTTTATAACAACATAGTATTTTCCATCCTCCAGAAGCATCTGTTCTTCCGGAATTCCATAACCAATCTTATGTAAATAACGGCGAACTGATGGTATATCTGATTGAGGCTGAAGTACCAGTGTCTCCGTACCTTTCAGTTTTGAAGCTCCCCGCTTCAGTATCTCTATCATTAGAGGACCACCCATGCCGGAAATCAGAATCGTATCTGCCTCTCCATACTGAAGTTGTTCTAAACCATCGGATAATCGACACTGGATTCTATCTTCCAAATGATTCTGGCTGATATGCTGCTTTGCCCGTGATAACGGACCTTTACGCACATCCATAGCCAGTGCTTTTGCCGCAATCCCCTGCTGAATCAGATAAATAGAGATATAACCATGATCGCACCCAATATCTGCTACAGTCTCACAAGGTTCTACCATATCAGCTACCTGCTTCATTCGTAATGAAAGCTCCATCATTCTTTATTCCTCTAAGAAATCTTTTAATTTCCGGCTACGGCTAGGATGACGCAATTTCCGCAGTGCTTTTGCTTCAATCTGACGAATACGTTCTCTTGTAACACTGAATTCTTTTCCTACTTCTTCCAGAGTACGTGCTCTTCCATCATCCAGTCCAAAACGGAGACGAAGTACCTTCTGTTCCCGGTCTGTCAAAGTATCCAGTACTTCTACTAATTGTTCTTTTAACAGTGTAAAAGCAGCAGCATCCGCTGGTACCGGAACATTTTCATCCTGAATAAAATCACCCAAATGACTATCTTCTTCCTCTCCAATCGGCGTCTCTAAAGAAACCGGTTCCTGTGAAATCTTTAATATTTCACGGACACGCTCTACCGGCATATTCATTTCCTTAGCAATTTCCTCCGGGGAAGGCTCTCTACCCAGTTCCTGTAACAACTGACGCTGTACCCGTACTAATTTATTAATCGTTTCCACCATATGAACCGGAATACGAATGGTTCTTGCCTGATCGGCAATAGCTCTGGTAATTGCCTGACGAATCCACCATGTTGCATAAGTAGAGAACTTGTATCCTTTTCTATAATCGAATTTTTCTACTGCTTTAATCAAACCCAGATTTCCTTCCTGAATCAGATCCAAAAACAGCATACCTCGTCCTACATACCTCTTTGCAATACTAACTACCAATCGTAGGTTTGCCTCTGCCAATTTCTTTTTTGCATTTTCTCCTTCCGGTCCACCGGCTTCCATAACCTGTGCCAGTGCAATCTCTTCTTCCGCACTTAACAAAGGCACATT